>JAUJNC010000347.1 GCA_030446525.1 Armatimonadaceae bacterium | reverse complement strand
CGGTGCGTCTGGGCGGGGAGGCGGCTGACCTCGACGCGAAGAATCCAGCCTCGGACTACTGGGCGGGTGCGATGACTGCCCCGGGCGGGATGAACCTGATTCAAGGCATGGGGATTCGACCAGGCGCGGACGTGGACCTGCCCGTACAGTTCGTCCTCCTCGGTGTGCTCGGCCGTAGGAGTCGGCCAGGTGATGGGCTGCTGGCACACGAACTTGGCCCCGTGCCGACGAGGGCGGCCGCGCGGCCGCTGGCTGGTAGGATCCGCATAGAAGCACCGATTGCGGCGCAGGCGGATAAGGACTGCCACTGGTAAGTCGCCCAGTTCGCGGGCGAGCGGTTCGGGCTCATAGCCCGCATCGAACACGAACAAGGGAATGGCCGCGTCAGGGGGGCAGGTGCGGACCACAGGGCGAATCTGCTCGGCAGCAATGGCGTGCCGATTGGCCTGCGGGGAAACCCGCCGCACATCGACGGGCGCGGTCCAGCTATCTCGGTTAAAGGTGAGTTGGGCCACCCACGGATCAGCCCAGCCCGCCACGATCGACTGCCCCCCGATGTGGCGGAACGCGTGGTAATAGTAGCCGCGCTCGGGACTGGTCTCCGCTTCACTGCGGGGCCAGATGCTGATATCGACGGCATAGACTGGCTGGTCTTCGGCCAGGGGCTGGACCGGGATGAGCTGGCGCAGCGCGGGGGAGTTGATCTGCCCTTTGGCCAAGGCAGCGTACCGACTCCCCCACCCACGGCGGTGGAGGGGCTCCAGGCTAAGGTGCGCGGGCGAGAGAATCGGGGCGGCGGTGAGCAGGGCATGAGTCAGTGCGAACAGCGCGTCTCGGCGACGCTCGAAACAGGCGTACAGGTCGGCCCGGAATGTCTGCAGGGTGGCGAGCGGATGGGTGCACGACATAGTAGCTCATACTGCCATGCCCAACCACTCCGCGCCAGACCCGCTTTCCGCGCGGGACGCCGGGGTTAAAACGCAAGCTAAGTATGCGCTTGTAAGTTCGCGCGTAGGAATGTATGGTCGTCGTCGGGAGGGTACGACGATGGCGGGAAGGAAGCAAGGCCTGCCGCCGATCAGTGGGGCGCAGCGGGTCGAAGTCGAGGGCTGGCTGCGGCGGCGAACGCTGCCGCCGCGGGTGCGGGAGCGGTTGGAGATGGTCAAGGCGGCGGCCTTGGGGCAGGACGCGGGGGCGATTGCGCGGTGGAGCGGGCGGACGGAGCGGACCGTGTGCCGGTGGGTCGGCCGCTACGCCCGCGCGGGGGTCGCGGGCTTGGCTGATGCGCCGCGAGCGGGGCGACCGCCCCACGCGGATGCGGCCTACCTGGAGCAGTTGGAGCGGCTGGTGGAGACGGAGCCGCCGACGCTCGGGTTGTCCTTCGACGTGTGGACCTCGGCGCGCTTGAGCGCCTATCTCGCCGAGACGACCCAGGTGCGGATTACGCCCGGCTGGCTGCGGGCGCTCCTCGGGCGGCGGCGCTTCGCCTGTGGGCGCCCCAAACATACCCTCACCCACTTGCAAGACGCCGCCGCGGTCCGCGCCTGTGAGGCCGAACTGGCGGCGGCGGAAAAAAAAGGTCGTGGCCGAGCCGGAGCGGCACGAGCTGCACCACCAGGATGAGACGCACCTGGAAACCAACCCCTACCTGAGCCGCGTCTGGCAGCGGCGAGGCCGCCAGCCGACCCGCCCGGCCGTCGGGTGCAATCGCCGGCTGACAGTGTTTGGCAGCGTGGAAGTGTGCGGGCGGGGGCGCGTCGAAGTGATCACGGCACGGCAGGACTCGGCCGGCTTCCTGCGCTACCTGGAAGCACTGGAGGCGCGGCATCAGGCGACGGGCAAGGAGATCCATTTAGCGCTGGACAATGGTCCCTGCCATCGGAGCAAAGTGAGTCAGGCGGCGCTCGCCACCCGGACGGATTGGCTGCACGTGATCTGGTTTGCGCCATACAGCCCGCAGCTCAACCAAAAGGAACGGGAGTGGCGGTGGCTCAAGCGCGATGCTCGTAGTCACCTCGCTACGACCCTGCGGGCCTTTGTCGACGGGATTGCGCAGGGCTTGCGGCAGTTGGGGGGTGAGCGCCTGGACATCGTCGACCAGGTGCCCCAATGGTGGCTCGACGGCCATCGCACGGAGCCAACGGGCCGACCCCCAGGCCGACCCAAGGGGGCCAAGGACTCGTATAAGCGCGTACCATACCGCAAGAACTTACCCGCACTTACTTAGCTGACATTGCTTTGCCCTCCCACAGGCGAGGGGGCGTCAGCCGCCCCTCCAACCGCACACCCGGTTAAACCAAGTCGAGGTGAGCGCGCACCCGCTCTAAGGCGGCCGTGGTCTTGCACCGCACGGTGCATCATCTCGTTGGGCATGAGCATCGCGGGCACCACCGCGTGGCTCACCAAGACCGAAGCGCGCGAAATTCTCACTACCCAAATATGGCCTGGAGCCTGCGGCGGGACCGAGATGACCTGCTCCCTGAGGTCGGTCTTGGGCAGCATCCGGTCCACCACCGGCACGACGAAGGTCAGGCCGCTCCCGGCAGTGCGGTGGTAGCGCCCGAAGCGCTGCACTATCGCCACGCGGCTCTGGGGGATGATCCTCACGCTCCGCGCCGCCACCAGGAACACGACCAGGGCCAGGATGCCAAGGACGATCACGCCTACGCTCACGACTTTTCTCCTCCTTCTTCTTCGGTCTCAACGGCCTCGACGAGGGCTGTGAGCCCGTCGGTGTCCAGCACTCGCACCCGCGCACCCGGCCCCATCCGCTCGCCGGGGTAGATGGCCCGGGCCGTCCAGAACTCCCCGCCGCCTATCCGAACCTGCCCGCTGTCGCCCGGCTCGATGGCGTCTGTCACCACCCCGATCCTGCCTTCGATTCCCCCGCGCCCCACGTACCGCTCGCTGTCGCGGAAGGAGATCCTGTGCACCAGCGCCGGCCGCAGCACAGCCATGCTCAGAGCCGAAGCGACGATGAAGCCGAAAATTTGGAGCCCTA
>JAUJNC010000346.1 GCA_030446525.1 Armatimonadaceae bacterium | reverse complement strand
GCACTCCACCGCTCGCCGGTCCCGTTCGCTCACGGCGGCCTAGTGTACCACAGCCCCGCCCGTCCCCACCGGCTCCGCCACGCGGTCCACACCACGAGTATCGGGGCGCGGCCAATGGGCGGCGCCTCGGGCGGGGATTGTGCGGCGGGTCGATCTGCTATAGGCTGCTGCCCCTACCCGGCAACAGTTCGGAGTCGGGTAGCCGGGTAGTCGGGTAGAGGGACGTGAGCGAGCCACCCGGCCGATCGCGATGCCTCCGTCCTCTGCCCGACTCCCCGACTCTGAACCCTAACGGCGGCACGGGCGCCGGGGAGAGCGCGGAAGCGGGCGTTACTATGCCTCGTCGCTGATCCCGGCGGGGCCGCCGCCCGGCCGTGGAAAGGATGCGCGCATGGTGAAGACTGGCGTCGAGGTGCTGATCGAGGAGCGGATCGCCGATTTCCGGGGCCGCAAGGTCGGCCTGATCACCAACCCCACCGGCGTGCTGCCGGACCTGCGCCACGAGGTTGACGTGCTGGCGGGACTCGGCGCGCGGTTCGAGCTGATCGCCGTCTTCGGCCCGGAGCACGGCTTCCGCGGCGCGGCCCAGGCGGGGGCGTCCGAGGGGTCCGCCGCCGACCCGAAGACGGGCCTGCCGGTCTACGACACCTACCACAAGCGCGGCCAGGCGCTCGCCGATGTTTTCGCCAGCTCCGGCGTGGACGTCGTGATGTTCGACATCCAGGACGCTGGGGCCCGCTTCTACACCTACATCTGGACGTTGTTCGACTGCATGGAGGCCGCGGCACTGTCTGGCAAGGCGTTCGCCGTCCTCGACCGCCCGAACCCGATCGCCGGGCTGGCGGTCGAGGGGCCGGTGCTGCGCCCGGCCTACAGCACGTTCGTCGGCCGCCAGCCGATCGCCCTGCGGCACGGGATGACGGTCGGCGAGCTGGCCGGGCTGTTCAATGGCGAGTTCCTCCCCCGGACGGTGGGGCGCCCCGTGCCGCTGACGGTCATCCCGCTGGCGGGCTGGACCCGGGACATGACCTTCGACGACACCGGGTTGCCCTGGGTCCCGCCCTCGCCGAACATGCCGACCCCGAGCACCGCCACCGTCTACCCCGGCACCGGGCTCTTCGAGGGCACCAACCTCTCGGAGGGGCGGGGGACCACCCTGCCGTTCGAGCTGATCGGCGCGCCATACATCGATGGGCGGCTGGCCGAGCGCCTGAACGGGCTGGGGTTGCCGGAGGTGCGCTTCCGGGAGGCCTACTTCGCGCCGACGTTCGGCAAGTACGCCGGCGAGACGATCGGCGGGGTCCAGTTGTATGTGAGCGACCGGCGGGCCTTCGATCCGATCCGCACCGCACTGGCGATGATCATCGCGACGAAGGATCTCTACGGGGCGGGCTTCGCCTGGCGCGGCGATGGATGGATCGACAAGCTAGCCGGCTCCGACTACGTTCGTCTAGCCATTGACGCGGGCGAGGGGCTCGATGCGATTGTCGCCGGCTGGCAGGACGAGCTGCGAGCGTTCGGGATCGCGCGGGCGAAGTACCTGATTTACCGCTAGGGACGCGGCTACGGACGGTAGTCCCGGCGGGCATCCATGCGTGGCCCGGTGCGCCACCGGATCGAGGGCCGGGTGGCAAAGGGCCAGTCACCCCACTCGTACAGACAGAGGGGCCGTTCCGGACCTGTCCTACCGTCTGCCCCCCGCTGCTCGAGGCGCGGCGCATCCGGTCGTCGGGTACCGGCCCGCTCACCGACCGCCGGCTAGGCCGCTGAGTGTCCCGCGCGCCGGGGCCGGACAGGTTGCGCGGACAGCCACCGTCCGAGACGCACCGACGGCGCCACCTGTCGGGGGGTGGCGCCGTCTCGCCCGTGCCGTCATATGGAGCGCCCTGACCCGCGAGTACCGATGCGGGAAGGGGCCTACGGAGCCTCACCCTTGCCGCCCGATTCCGCGGCCTCCATGTCGGCCTTCATCGCCTCCACATCATTGCGGACGACGAAGGTGCGGCCGCTCATGTCGTCGCGCACATAATCGAGCGACTTGTCGTCCATCCAGCGGTAGATCGTCGGGCGGGTGACATTGAGGACGTTGGCCGCCTGCCCGATCGAGAGCAATTCCTGCGGCTCGAACGAACGGTACTTCGCGAACGAGAGCATCTTGCCCAGTGGCTGCTCCCAGAACGAGCGCGGCACCGTATAGGAATCGGCGCCGACCGGCCAGAAGAGCAACTGCAGGACGCTGTCGATCGCCCCCAACACCTCTTCGCGCCCCGCGCGCACTGTCCCGGCGGCGATCTGCGCCAGCCGTGCCAGGTCTTCACCAAGCGGCCCCTGGCGCAGTTGATCCAAGCTGATTCGGGCCATCGCGCTCGGATACAACCGGGAGATGATGCGGTAGTGCTGACTGTACACGAGTTGCAGGGCTTCGTCGATGATCGTTTCGTACTCCTCGGGCACAGTTGGCACCGTGGCGGCCTGTGGCACGGGCGGGCTCCTTTCGCGTCCGTACTAGCAAAACACGCTGCCCGCATTGTACGTTCTCCTTGCAGATATGTCAATACACTCACCAGGCATTTCGTGATTAGAAAGCCAAACGGCAGGCCGACAGGGGCGGCCTCGTCCGCCAGATCGCCGCAGGGTGCTTTCGTACGCACCGCGCTCGTTGCCAGATAGGCACGTTGCGCCGCGGCCGAACGACCGATTCCCCTCCCGATCCCCCGCCCCCCCGGCGGCGTGCGGAGCGGTCGGAGCGTGCGGGGGCCGCCAATACCCCCGGGGGGCGGGGGCTCGTCCCCTAGGTGCTGTGGGTTGTGGTGCGCCCTTGTGGTGCGCACCCCCCCCGGTGGTCGCCGGCTGGCTGTTCTTTGTGGTTTTCTACTTTTAAAGCGACACCGCGGGGGCCACCGCCGATTGACACCATACCCAGAACCTTCGGGCGGGGTGCGCACCATCCGTGGGTGCTGTCCACCGCCCACGCCTGGTGAAGGCGCTCGTGGCGAGGTCCTGTACA
>JAUJNC010000345.1 GCA_030446525.1 Armatimonadaceae bacterium | reverse complement strand
CGCCATCCAGATCTACCGCGCGATGCTGGAGAACAATGCCGGCTTCTACGGCGCGCAGATGACCGCGATGGACAATGCGACCCGCAATGCCGGCGACATGATCCAGCGCCTGTCGATCCAGTATAACCGCACACGGCAGGCGGCGATCACCAAGGAACTGATCGAAATCATCTCGGGCGCGGAGGCGCTGTGATCGTGCATGCCGACGCTCAGCATATTCTACGGGATCGTCATGCAGATCTACTGGGTCGACCACGCGCCGCCGCACGTCCACGCGCGCTATGGCGAACACGAGGCGCAGATCGACATTCAAGCCGTGGCGATCCTCAACGGATCGCTTCCGCGCCGTGCCAAGGCTATGGTGCTTAGATGGACGCGAGAACATCAGGTCGAGTTGATGGCGGCATGGGAGGCGGCGAGCGCCGGCCTTCCAGCCGAGAAGATTGCTCCGCTACCGTGATCCCGCCGCTGCAAAGCCGTGCGCCATGGCGGATCACCGAAATGCAGCTGACCGGCGACCGCGAGATGCGGGTTCGCTTCGTCGATGGCGTGGAAGGCAGGGTTCGCTTCACGCCGGCGTTCTTCCGCGGCGTGTTCGCGCATCTGGTCGATCCCGCTCGGTTTGCGGAAGCGACCGTGGAAAGCGGCGCGGTCACATGGCCCGTGGAACTCGATCTCGCGCCGGACCGGATGCACATGGACATTGTCGCGCACGGCGAATGCGTTTTGGGGGCATTGTGATGAGCTGGACCAGCAAGGCCGGCGACATGATCCAGCGCCCGTCGATCCAGTATAACCGCACCCGGCAGGCGGCGATCACCAAGGAGCTGATCGAGATCATCTCGGGCGCCGAAGCGCTGTGAGGTTCGTTGCTGCCTTGCTTCTTCTACTCGCTCCAGCTTGTGCGGAAGCCGCGCAAGATGTGAGCGAGGAAGAGTACGAGATAATTCGGCGGGGGTACGAGGAAAGCGATCGAGAGCTCATGCATGCGACGGTCACCCACGCGACCGAGCACGTTCTAAACTTCTGCGCAGGTGAACCGGCTTGCCAAGAGAGCGTCTGGCGAGGCGAGGGTAATGAAATCAGAGTCGACGTTCGGGACGTGGCTTGTTCACCTGGGCGTTTAGCATCCACTGACGTGAGGCGATGTACATTTAGCGTTACAGCTAAGAATAGTGATCCCATTGAGGGGCCGTTACCTTGCACCATTGAGTTTAGAAGCCGACCTGGGCATCATTCAGCATATTGGTCCGACAGTAGGCCGCCAGAAGCTGTCCGCTCACGACCATCTGTCGCGGCGGACCCGATGGCTATTTCTCTTCCTAAGCGAACTTCTACGCTACAATGTTCGCCCGCGTTGAACATCCTTCTTGATTGATGAGGAATCCCATGCTTGAGCCCCAGACGATGGAACGCAGCGCGATGCAGCGGCCCGCCACCACCAACAATGTCGGCCGGGTCGCGCAGATCATCGGCGCGGTCGTGGACGTGAGCTTCAACGGCGAGCTGCCGGAGATCCTGTCCGCGCTGGAAACCAACAATAACGGCACCCGGCTGGTGCTCGAGGTCGCGCAGCATCTGGGCGAGAGCACGGTACGCACGATCGCGATGGATACTACCGACGGGTCCCCACGGGCAAGGTGGGGAACACGCTCTTCCTGCTGGAGGAGCCGGCGTTGCGCGGGCACTTCGGCGTGGCGGGCGACGTGGCGGGCGACTGGTTCCCTTCGCGCCGCTGGTGGGTGACGGGCGCGGCGGATGCGCAGCTCCTCCTCGGCTCGGACATCACGCGGCTGGCTTTCACCGCCGAAAACCCCTTCCCCGACACCGCACAGACGCGCGTGCTGCGGCGCGAGCCGGGCCTGCGCGTAGCCGCGAGCCTCACGCCGCGCTACCGCCTTACCAACGAGCTCTCCTTCGCCGCGCAGTACCGACTGGAGGTGGCGGGCGCGACGGCCTACGCCGGTGAGGGGGCGGAGCTTCTGGGGCCCATCGAACTGATCGCGGCGCGGACGGCGCACCGCGTCGGCGTCGGCGCGGGCTACACGACCGTGGGTGCGTACGCGGCCGGACGTGCTCCCTTCCCCGCCGAGGTGTCGCTTCTGTACGGCCGCACCCTTGCCGGCACCGGCGGCGCCCCCGCGGACACCCGCCTGGAACTGGGAGTGCGCGCGTACTACCCCGCCTTCAACCGCCCACGCCGTGCCGCCGCGCCCGCGGACACCACGCGCCCGCCGCCGCAATAGAAACGGCATCACACAAAGGGCACAGAGGGAACTTCGAGACGCAGAAAACACCTTTTCTCTTTCTTCTTTCCGTACCCTCCGTGTCACTGTGTGATGCTGTAAAAGCAAGTACCGCGTGTGGCGCTAGGAGGCTTGAGCGGGTGCGGCTTCGGAAGCCAGCGCGGCGGACTCCGTCGTGCGCGCCAGCATCTGGTCGGCGCGTTCCAGAACGATGCGCTTGCCGGGGAAGCGCAGGAGGCGCTGCGCCTCCTCGAAGGTGGCCCAGCGGAAGTCCTCCGCCTCGTGCGAGATGCGCACCTCGGAGGTCAGCGCCTCGGCGAGGTAGTAGACGACGCGCTTGACGATGAGGGTGCGCCCCTCGCCCTTGCCCTGGGTGAAGACGTAGCGCTCCTCCTCCTCGAAGCCGTGGACCACGCGGTAGTCCTCGGCGCGGACGCCGGCCTCCTCCTGCAGCTCGCGCTCGGCAGCCTGCGCGTCGGTCTCACCGGCCTCCACGCCGCCCTTGGGGAACTCCCAGATCGGCCGGCGGGTGAGCGCCGAGCGAACCAGCAGGTACCGCCGCGCGCCGCCTTCCTCCCGGAAGAGCACGATCCCAGCCGCCAGCTGCGAAACCCGCCTCATCCACCCTCCCGTGCTTGGGGGCGACGAACGTTTCAAAGCTCCAATCTGTTACGCAATCTTCGTACAGGCAACCGGCCCCCATCTTGCCGTTGCGCCGCGCCGATTCGGGCTCACCCCACTCCCCGCCCCGGTTTTCATCGACC
>JAUJNC010000344.1 GCA_030446525.1 Armatimonadaceae bacterium | reverse complement strand
CGTCGCGCCGTCCCAGTGGAACCAGACCGGGCTGGGCTGCGGCGTGCCGTCGGCGCCGCTGGTGACCAGCCAGACGATCTCCTCGGTCTGCAACCGGCGCGTCACGCGGGCGCCGAAATCGGTGGTCGTGTCCAGGTCCAGCATCGTGCGCTCCCTCTCCTGTGCCGCGCAAGCGCGGTCGCTGCGTCGCACCGGCACAACGACGCGCCCCCCACGTCCATTCCCCGGCGACCGGACGGCGGCGGGGGCCGACGGAGTGCCATCCATGCGTCTATCCATGCGTCTATCCATGCGTCTGGTGACGGCCGGGTGGGTGAATACGCTCGGGTCGGGCAGCATACAGCGGTTCTCGAAAAGGTTGAGCGGGTGCTCGATTCAGGTCCCGGGCGTTCGATCGAACGCCCCTACGCGACGGCGCCAGCCCGTAGTGCAACCTTTCCGCGAACCGCCCTCGTGGCCGCGCGCAGGGCACTCGGCTTCTCCTCCACGTACTGCCTCTCGCCTATGCGCGTCCAGACCGGCAATGTAGAGTGGCCGCGTCGAGGAGTGGGCCGCGAAGGGCCGGCGGCGCGAATCGGCAGGTCATCGGCGCGGTACGGTGTCCTCGGGTGTAGCGCGTTGTCAGGCGTTGTGGTCGGTGCCCGCGCGCCCCGCGTGCCGCGCGCCCGCCGCTTCCTGCCGCTCCCAGTCGGCCCGGGTCAGCGCATACTCGACATCGTCCCCGTCCCACAGGTCCTGGGACGTGCTGTCGAAGGTGTCCTGGGCCGCGAGGTCCGCGGGGGTGAGGCGGGAGGTCCGCACCAGCGTCAGGCCCGCCTTCTCCATGACCCGCCGGGAGGCGCGGTTGTCCTGGTAGGTCGAGGCGACCACGCGCCGCACGCCCAGCTCGGTGAAGCCCTTGCGGATGATCGCGCGCGCGCCCTCCGTGCCGTAGCCGTGGCCCCAGGCCGCCCGGCGCAGCCGGTAGCCGAGCGCGGCCTCGCCGGGGCCGGCGCCCTCCGGTGGCCGGAAGCAGAACCACCCCAGGAAGTCCCCGCTGGCCTTCTCGATCGCCGCCCAGCAGCCGTATCCGTCGCCGCGCTCGTAGGAACGGAGGAAGCGGGGCAGGATGTCGCGTTCGATCACCTCGCGGGGGGTGGGCATGCCACCGGTGAGGAAGCGCATGACCTCGGGATCGCTGTCGAGGGCGACCAGGTGGTCCAGGTCGGCCGCGGTGAACCGGCGCAGCACCAGGCGCCCGGTTTCCAGGAAGACCTGCATCGCTCACTCCTGTCCGTGTGCGCCGCGCATGCGGGCAGCATAGCCGCCCCTGCTGGCGCAGGCCAGCGGCCGATCGAACAGGACGAGCGGAGCAGAGTAGCGGCCCGACAGCGGGGCGCATTCACCGGTGCACGCTGCTGGAGCGCCCGACTCGGGATCCACCCCATCGGCTGCTCCGCGTCAACAGCCCCAGCCCGCGGCGGCGGATTCGTGCCCCGCGGGGTATCTACCCCCGCCGGGGGTGTCGTGGCCGGCAGGCCCGCGAGCCGCCGGTTTCCACCTTCGCGCCGCGCCTCGGTCAGACCGTGAAGAGTTCCGCAACGTCCTGCCAGATCGCGTCCAGCTCCTGGTGGTCGAAGGCGTCGAGCGGCGAGGAGACGCGCCCGCGCAGCCCCGGATGCGCGATCACGCCGCGCCGGTGGAGCACCTCCTTGTAGAGGGCGGCGGCGTACTGCGCCTCCATGTTGAGCAGCGGGAGCAGGCGGTAGAAGAGGCGCCGCGCGCCCGCCTCGTCCCCGGCGTCGAGCGCGTTCCAGATCGCGACGTGGACGTCCGTCACCTGGCAAGCGGGCATCGTGCCGCAGGCGCCGCGCCGGAACTCGTCGAGCAGGTAGCGCCCGCCGATGCCCCCCATGATCCCCCGGCAGGCGTCGCCCGCCGCGTCGAGGATCGCGGTCATCAGGTGGCTCGCCGCCAGCGTCTCCTCCTTGACGTAGGTGACGTTCGGGATCTCGCGCAGCAGGCGGGCCACCTGCGGCGCGGTCAGCGGGGTGCCGGCCGGGCCGGACCAGTTCTGGATGAAGACCGGCAGCCCGTCCGCCGCGTCCGCGACCCGCTCGTAGAAGGCGTGGATCGACTCGGGGTCGACCAGGCGGACGCCGTAGGGCGGCATCGCGATCACTGCGTCGGCCCCGAGCTCGCGCGCGTGGCGGGTGTAGAGGAGCGACGCCTGCACGCCGCCCCCGGAGACGCCGACGACGACCGGCGCCCGCCCCGCGGTCGTCTCGGTCACCACGCGCGTCACCAGCCGCCGCTCGTCGTCGGTCAGCGCCGGCCCCTCGCTGGCGTTGACCGGCGCGACGATGCCGTGCGCCCCGGCGCGGACGCACCACTCGACCTGCCGCCGCAGCGACGCCTCGTCGATCTCGCCCCGCGGATCGAACGGCGTCACCGGGATCGTGAACACCCCCCGAAAGCCCTGCCCCCGCGCCATCCACCCGCCCCCTCTTCGCCCTTCGCCCCTCGCGTCAGACGCCCTCGACGATGATCATGTTCGTCCGCGCCGTCCGCTGGCGCAGCTCTTTCAACTCGCGGTATTCCGCTGATTCCCACCAGGCGCGCGCCTGCTCCACCGTGTCGAACGCGAGGACGCTCACGCGCTTGGGGAACCAATTCCCTTCGAGCACGTCGATCGGGCCGCCGCGCGCGACGTAGCGCCCGCCGTATCGCGCCACCGTCGCCGGCGCCCCGTCGCGGTACGCCGCGAACCCCTCCGGGTCGGTCACCTCGACATCCACGATCACGTACGCCGCCATGCCGCCCTCCCCCGTCCTATGCTCCACACTCCACGGCCCACGGCCCACACCCCACGGCTCACGCCCTAGCCGTCCCAGCGCAACTCCCGTTCGTCCGCGATCTTCGCCGGGTCCAGGTCCATGCCGAGGCCGGGGGTGTCCGGCACGGTGACGACGCCGTCGACCGGCCGGAGCGGGCTGGCGAGGAAGAACTGGTGGATCGCGTTCCACTTGAGCAGGTACTC
>JAUJNC010000343.1 GCA_030446525.1 Armatimonadaceae bacterium | reverse complement strand
GAGTGTCTGCTTCCCAAGCAGAATGTCGTGGGTTCGAGTCCCATCACCCGCTCCTAGGGTCGTACGTACGCGGCTTCTCGGCCCAAAACCGGGAAGCCGTCGCCGTTAATGGGCCTGCTACAGCGCACATGCACACGATAATTGGCACAAAACCGGGCACGTCTGCCGGCGCTGGTAAGGGGGTGTAGGATGGCCCGCTACGCTGCCACCGACCGCGCCGTCGAGGTGGCACCCACCGCCTTCCGGGCGCTGATGCTGTCATTCCGCCGTCACCTGCTGGCCGAAAACAAGGCTCCCCGAACGGTTCAGACGTACACCGAGTCCCTGCATCGGTTCGCCGAATACCTAACCGCTCAAGGGATGCCCACCGACCCTGCCCTGGTGACTCGTGAGCATGTCGAATCGTTCGTGGCGGACCTTCTGGCGCGCTACAAGCCGGCCACGGCGAGCAACCGCTACCGCGCCCTGCAAACGTTCTTCCGCTGGATGGTGGACGAGGGGGAAGTTGCAGTCTCACCGATGGCGAAGATGAAGCCGCCGGCGATCCCGGACGCGCCGCCCGCCGTGGTGACCGACGTAGAGTTAGCGCGGCTGCTGAAAGCCTGTGATGGGAAGGAGTTCGCCGACCGTCGGGACGCGGCCTTTATCCGCCTGTTCCTCGACACGGGGATGCGCCGTGCAGAGCTGGCCGGCTTGACCGTGTTGGACCTGGACTTCGACCACAACGTCGCCCTGGTGATGGGGAAAGGGCGACGCCCTCGCGCTTGCCCGTTTGGCCATCGCACGGCGAAGGCGCTGGATCGCTATCTCCGCGTCCGCGCCAAGCACCGGGACGCCGACCGCGCAGAGTTATGGCTTGGCAAGGCCGGGCCGATGACCGACAACGGCCTGTACCAGGTATTTGTTGCGCGAGCCAAGGCGGCCGGCATCGGAAAGTTTCACCCCCATCAACTTCGGCATACGTTCGCCCACGCCTGGCTCGCCAGCGGCGGCAACGAGGGGGATCTGATGCGTTTAGCCGGCTGGCGGTCGCGAGAAATGGTCAATCGTTACGGGGCGTCGGCTGCGGATGAGCGGGCTCGGAAGGCCCACCGGCGCCTGAGTCCAGGAGACCGGTTGTGATGCCACAGGACGGACCGGGGGACGGCGGTTGGATGCCCGCCGCACGTGAGGTCGATTTGGAACAACTGACTGAGACCGAGCGTACTGCGCTCGACGCTCTAGCGGCGAGGATTCAGCGCGGACACGACGGGAGTTTGAACTTTGACGTGTTGTCAGAGGAAGAGTTTCATGTCCTGGAAGAACTTCTGGTCAAGGTGGGTGTCCTTCCGTCGCAACCGCTCGCCCGACCAAAGCCGGAGCCACCTCCCATCGAACGGACCGTAGGACCGCTCCACAAATCCCGGGCACACGGACAACCGACCATGCTCCCTCCGTGGCAGGTCGTGGCTCGCATGAAGCCGCTCTGCCGCGGCGGCACACGGTTTCGCCTGTTGTGCGGGCGAGCCCATCCCTGCCCCGCGAGCCTTGGGGAGGCCCTCCTACCCCATCCTCGCGACGGATCGCTGGTGCATTGGCTGGCCGGCAGCCTTGAGGCAGAGACATACGGTCCGATGCAGCACTATACCCCGGTTCGAAAAAGTTCTTGGATTGTTACGGCACCTCCCGAGTTTCCCGGATTCGAGCGCGTTGCAGACGGTAGCTTTCGGGTGATTCGCACAGCACGGGTGCGAGATCGAGACGGACGGCATGTTCGTCGGCGCATGGGGCGCCGGAATGTTCCTAGTTTGCTCTACAGTGATGGAAGCCCACGAGGAACTCTTGATATTCGGCAGGGAATGCGCGGCATCGTTGGATGGTTCCCTCGCCTGCCCGCGGTGCTGACTTGCCCGACCTGCGGACTGGCCAACCTTGTCGAGGATCCGGAGAATGACGTGTTTAGGGCCGCGTTCTTTCTGGGTCGATAGACAAGCGTGGTGGCAGATGCTACAGTGAAGGGGCGCTCATGCGAGCGTGCCTTCAGGCGAATGTGAGCATGGCGACGCGCGCCTCTTCCTCTGGTCCTCGGCAGTACGCCGAGAGTGCTGCGGGGCGGAAGAGGTGTGCGTTTCGTGTCTTCTCCAAAGCCTTCGCCAATCCACGTTACCCTCGAATTCGACCCGGAAGAGATGGCTAGGCGAGGGCGAATCGGCGCCCATCGTCTACACGCGCTGCACGATTCTCGGGAAGTGACGGCGCCGGCCAGGGCGGCGTTCCTGGCTCGCTTTGAGCGCGAAGTTGACCCAGCCGGAAACCTTCCAGAAGAGGAGCGCCGCCGGCGAGCCCAGCACGCCCGCAAAGCCTACTTTGCCAACTTAGCCCGCTTGAGCGCCAACGCCCGCGGCGCAAAGAACAAGGTTGCCGCAAACGAGCCAGCCGTCCGGGGCGAGAAGCGCTGATGGGCGGCCGACTCCCCGCCGTGGGCTTTAGCAAGTTTCCGCTTTCCGACCGCTATCGCGACGCCGGGAGCGCCGCACTCCTGGGCGAGTTGGAGGCGTGGCGCTGGGATCGCACGGAACTTGACGCGGACGTTGAACGGGATCCGGCGAGCTGGGATCACCCCGACTCATCCCGCGCTTTCATCGACGCGCACATTGACGCGATCATGGCGGAGCTGCAACGCCGGGAACGGCTCCGACTCCATCCCACATCGCCCGCCTGGCCGAACCACTGGCCGGATCATCGGCATAACGCGGCCGCTGTCAAAGCGGCGCTCCCCATCACCGCCTACCTTGCCGACCGCGAGGTCCAGCTTGAGCAGCGACGCGAGAGGTTCTGGGGGCGGTGCCCGCTCCCAGGGCACCGGGACGATTCACCCTCTTTCGTCGTCTACCCAGGCGACGCCGGCTGGTACTGCTTCGGTTGCCATCGAGGCGGCGACTTGTTCGCGCTGCACATGCACCTGACCGGGGATGACCACTTCGCCACCGCCATTGCGGCGCTAGCTGCCGACGCCGGCCTGACCACCAGCGTTGGGCCACGTAACGGACCTCA
>JAUJNC010000342.1 GCA_030446525.1 Armatimonadaceae bacterium | reverse complement strand
CCGCCGCTTGCGTTTTCGCGCTCGTGTCGTTCGCCGGCACGTCGCCCATGCACCTATTCGGGACTGCCCGGCGGGCCGGCGTCCATGAAGATCTCGGGGCGCAGATCAAAAAAGGGCGGGGGGTCGGCGGGGGGTCAATTCAAGCGAATCGGGGACTGCCCGGCGGGCGCGACTCAAGCGTCCGCGCCGGGGGTCAGCGGGTCAAGTGGGCGTGGGCAGGCGCCCCCTCGCGCGAGACGATCGACTTGCGGGTGTCGACCGCCAGCCAGCACAGGGCGCCGACGAAGAGGCAGATGGCCACGCCATCGAAAATCGGGCCCCAGGCGGCTTCCGGCGCCCAGCCGGCGGCCTGGCCGCGGCCGACCCACCAGCCGACGAGGAACGTCGTTGCCAGCAGGCCCAGGCCCGCCATCGAGTTCATCAGCCCCCACATCGACGCGCCGTGGCGGCCGCTGATGCCCGCCACGACGGCCCACCAGGTGGGAATCGCCGCCTGCACGAAGAACAGCGCCGCGGCATTGCAGAGCATCACCGCGATCGCCGAGTCGATGAGGCGCACGCCGGCGACGGAAAGCGCCGCCAGCAGGAGGGAGCCGCCGCCCGAGAGCCGGCGGAGCCGGTTGGCGGCGGCGGCGTTGGGGGCGCGGCGCGTCACCCAGTCGGCCAGCAACCCCCCGGCGACGCAGCCCAGCGCGCCCCCGCCCATCACCGCGCCGGTCATCCAGCCGGACGACAGCTCGCCCTCCCCGCGGGCCTCCTTCAGGTATGTCGGGAACCACTGGAACTGCATGTACATGCACATGGCCGACACGCCCATACTGACCGACAGCATCCACATGTTGCGGCTGGTCAGCACGATGCCCCAGGGGATGCGGGCGTGGGCGCCCTCCGCGTGGGCGGCGTCATCGGTCGTGCGCCCCGCGGCGATCAACGCGCGTTCGGCGTCGTTGACCGAGCGGTGCTCGGCGGGGTCGTCGCGGAACCAGTATTAAAACGCGACCGCCCATAGGACGCCCACCGCCCCGAAAAGCGCGAACGTCGCGCGCCACCCGAACTACTTGATGAGGTAGGCCGCCAGCGGCGGCGCGATCGCGCCGCCGACCAGCGACACGAACGTGATCGACCCGCGCGCGAACCCGCGGCTGGACTGCGGGAACCAGCGGGGCACGACCCGCGCCGTGTTCGGGTAGGCGCCCGCCTCCCCCGCCCCGAAGATGAACCGGATCGCCAGCAGCGACCAGAACCCCATGGCGGCGCCCGTCAGCGCCGTGAAGACCGACCACCAGATCACGATCCGCGCGATGACCCCCCGGCTCCCGTAACGGTCGCCCCAGTGGCCGGTCGGCACTTCAAACAGGCAGTACGACAGCGTGAACGCGTTGAAGATCCAAGCCATGTCGGTCTTGTCCAGACCGAGATCGTCCTGCACCGACTTCGCCGCCTGCCCGATGCAAATGCGGTCGATGTAGCTGAGCATCGCCAGCGTACAGAGGAACGCGAGCACGCCGTAGCGCACGTGCGTGGCCGGCGCATCCGTGGTGTATTCCAGCACCGGCAACGGCGCGGTCAGCGACCGCGGTGCGGCCGGGGCGTCGGGCGGGAGCGTTTCGTGGGACATCCTTGCCTTCCCGAAGAGGTTAAAGCGCCGGCGTCCGGTACAGCACTTTACCGCCGACGGAGATTTCCGCCTCGACGAGGTACTTGCGCAGCGCGTCCACGTCGGGCGTCACACCCAGCCCGGGCGCCTCAAGCAGGCGGACCTGCCCGTCCGGGCCGGGCAGCAGGTGCTCGCGCGTCGCCCCGAACGCCAGCGCCTTCGGCTGCACCGGATACTCGCAGATCACGTCGGCTTCAATCCCCGCATAGGGTTGGATCGACGCGCACAGCGCCAGGTGCGACGTGAACGTGTGGTTGACGTACGTCACGCCCTTCGCCCGCGCGTAGTCGGCCACGCGCTTGGCGGCGCTGATGCCGCCGATCCGGCCGGCGTCGATCTGGACGTAGCCGATGCCCGCGTAGTCGATCATGTGGCGGGCCATGTGGACGTTGTGGCAGCCCTCGCCGCCTGCCAGCTTCACCCCGCCCGCCCGACTTGCGAGCCGCCGGTACTCCTCCAGCTCGCCGGAAAGGAACGGCTCCTCGAGCCACGTCGCCCGGACGTCCTTCAGCGCGTCGAGGCGCCGCTCGGCGGCGGCGCAGTCGCCGGCCCAGACCGTCCCCGCGTCGACCAGCAGGATGCCGTCGTCGCCCAGGCCCTCGCGGGCGGCGTGAAACTGGTCCACGTCATCCTGGAGCGTCCCCCGGCCGATCGGGCCCCAGCCGAACTTCACCGCGCGAAACCCCGCGGCCCGGTCCGCCCGCCCGCCGTCCAGCGTCTGCTGCGGCGTGTCGCCGAACAGGCGCGACGCGTACGGCGTCTTGGGGTACGCCCGCTCGTACCCGAGCAGCTTGTATACCGGCTCGCCGCGCTCCCGGCCGAGCAAATCCCACATCGCCATGTCGATCCCGGAGAGCGTGTGGTCGGCCTGGAGCAGGTCCAGGCTGTTGGCGCGCACGAGGTTGCCGATGCGCTCGACGTCCTCGGGCGTTTCGAGCCGCTGCCCCACGACGGACGCCGCCACGGGCTTGCAGGCGCTGTGAGACATCGGGCACACGAGGCTGGCGATGCTGACCAGCGGCGCCGCCTCGCACTCGCCCCAGCCGACGCGCCCGCCGGCCGCGGTCAGGCGCACGAGCAGCATGTCCTGGCTGCCGTCGCCGATGTCCAGCACCTCGGGCATGGAGAAGTAGAAGAGGTCGACGGAGTCGATAGTCACGAACTGGTCCTTTCGAGTCCCGCGGCGACGCAGCGGCTCCCGACACAGCGCGTCCCGCCGAAGCACAGATGAGATCCTTCGCTGCGCTCAAGGATGACGTGGCGAGCGGAAGGGATGGATGAACGCCGGTTGGGTCTTGAACCCCACTGGACTTTCCACCGCCCGACCGCCCGACCCGTCATCCGGAGCGCAGCGCACGGGTCTCAAGCGCCCCGCGCCAC
>JAUJNC010000341.1 GCA_030446525.1 Armatimonadaceae bacterium | reverse complement strand
GATGTTCGCGGGCTTCCAGCCGTTCTCCCTGACGCTCGCCCTCGACGAGCAGCCCGCCGAAACGCTGCGCGCGATGATGGTGGCGGACCTGAAGGGGTCCGTCTCCGGCGCCGGGAGGAGGGCGTGCCCGGACGGGGTGATGGACGACGGCGAGCTGGACGTGATGGTGATCACCGCCATGCCCAAGCCCAAACTTCTGGCCCTTTTCCCGAAGGTGATCGCCGGGCGGCACGCCGGACACCCGGCCGTGCGTTTGTTCCGCGCCCGGCGCCTTTCTTTGCGCTGCGACCCGCCGCAGCCGCTCAACATCGACGGCGACGTGTCGGGGGATACGCCCGCCGAGATCGTGGTGCAGCCTTCCGCATTGAAGGTGGTCGCGCCGTGAGGTCGGAGGCAGGAAAATGTCGCTGAAGGGCGGGGGGCATAACAGCCTGCAGGGTTCGCTCAACGAGGCGCGGCAGCGGGCGGTGGACCTGGCGCGTGACGCCCAGGGGCGCGCACGCGACGCCCAGGAGTGGGCGCGTGACGCCCAGGAGTGGGCGGTGGAACTGGCACGCGAGCGGGCGCGCGAGGCCCAGGAGCGCGCCAAAAGGGCGGCCGAGGCGATGCCCCCGGGGCTGCTGGTGCGGCTCTTGTCCTCGCTGCTCGGGCTGCCGCTGCTGGTCCTGCTGGTCTTCGCCGAGGGCGTCCCCCCCTACACGGCGCTCCCGTTCACCTTCGCGGTCGCCGTCTGCGCCACGGCCGGGGGGTGGGAGTATTTCCGGGCGCTGCGGCTGCGCGGGTTTCAGCCCACGGAGGGCCTGGCGTTCCTGGCGATCGCCCTGCTCCAGCTCGCCGCCTGGGGCTTCACGCGCGACCTGTTGGTGGCGTTTCTGCCCGCCCTGCTGGCCCTGCTCACCATCGCCACCCTGATCCACGAGATCCTGCGCCACGACCGCGAGCCGCTTTCCAACGTCGGGGTGACGTTCCTGGGCGTGATCTACGTCGGCTGGCTGTTCTCCTACCTTATCTTTTTGCGCTCCATCGACGGCGCACAGGCCGTCTGGCCGTTCCCCCCGGCGGCGCGCGGGGCGTGGCTGGTCCTGTACGTGATCGCGGTCACCTGGAGCACCGACACCGGCGCCTACTTCGCCGGGGTGCGCTGGGGCAAGCGCCCGCTCGCCCCGCGCCTGTCGCCCAAGAAGACGGTGGAGGGCAGCCTCGGCGGTCTGGCCGCTGCCACCGCCATGTCGCTCTTGTGGGGGACGTGGATCGGCCTGGCCTGGTGGCACTGCCTGATCCTCGGCCCGGTCCTGGCGGTCCTGGGACAGATCGGCGACCTGTGCGAATCCGCCCTGAAGCGAGACCTGGGGATCAAGGACTTCGGCACCCTGCTGCCCGGCCACGGCGGCATCCTCGACCGCTTCGACTCGCTCCTGTTCACGGCCCCCGTCGCCTACTACTACCTTTTGTTCGTCGCCGGCCTGTGACAGCCCGGTGACACGGCGTGGCGGGCCCCGGGCCGCGGTGAGCGGCCGGGTCAGCCCGCTTCCTGGCCGGCGTGCCCCCGCGCCCACTCGCGCACGTGGCGCAGCCACTCGGTGCTGTCCATCTCATCGTTCTCTTCCAAGAAGCGGGTGGCGACGGCGCTCGTCAGCGGCGGCAAAGCGACGCTATACTCGGCCTCGACGTACTGCTCGCCTTCTCGGCGGAAGAACTGCACGCGCTCGCCCTCGTAGCGCCAGACCTCCGGGATACCTACCGCCGCGAAGATCGGGAACCGGGGCAACGAAGGGCTGGTCACGTCGACCTCGATGACGAGGTCGGGCGGCGGGTCTTGACTCAGATCGATGCGCTTCTTGCCTTTGACGCGCGCGGCGTTCTGGATGTAGAAACACGAGTCCGGCTCGAAGCCCTTGAGCAGGTCTTCGCGCTGGAAGGTGTTGGAGCCGAGCCGCCTGACGTTGATCGCCAGCTCCGCCGCGACAAGGTCAACGAGCAAGGCGAGCGTGCGGTTGGGCTCTTCGTGTTCCGCCGACAGCGTCATGATCTCCAGCCATCCGTTGTCATAGGTGAAGCGCGGGCCGGCGCTCCCCTCGTGCTCGTCGAGCAGGCGTTTGTAGTCCTCCCAGCTGACGCCTTGCCGGATGACCCTTTGCTCCGGCGGACTGAGGACGGTTGCCATATCTGTTCTCCGGAATCCCCGCCGCGCCCCGCGACGGGCGCTTAACGCTGTTGTGAGGTTTATTGTACCCTTTCTCGGTCCGGGCCGCACCCACAGGCGCCCCTGCGGGGTACAATGACAGGCGTATGGCAACGGAAACGACGTTCGATTTCGTGGTGCTGGGGTCGGGTATCGCCGGGCTGACGTTCGCCTTGGAAGCCGCCCGGATGGGCACGGTCGCCCTGGTGACCAAAAAAGACCGCACCGAGAGCAACACCAACTACGCCCAGGGAGGCATCGCCGGCGTGATGGCGCCCGATGACAACTTCGACCTGCACGTCGAGGACACCCTGGTCGCGGGCGCGGGCCTGTGCCACCGGGACGCCGTGGAGGTGCTGGTGCGCGAAGGGCCGGACCGCATCCGCGAGCTGATCGCCTTCGGCGCGCAGTTCAATGTCGAGAAAGACGCCGCCGGCCACGACCACCTGGCGCTGGGGCGCGAGGGCGGGCACTCGCGCCGCCGCATCGTTTTCTCCGCCGACCTTACCGGCAAGGAGGTCGAACGGGCGCTGATCGAACAGGCACGCGCCGAGCACGACATCACCGTCTTCGAACACCATACCGGCATCGACCTGGCGAAGTCGCCCGTCGACGACACGGAGGTCTGCGGGGTTTATGTTCTCGACACGGCGGCGGGGGATATCGCCACGTTCCTGGCGCGGCGCGGCGTGATGCTCGCCACCGGGGGCTGCGGCCACGTCTACGCGCATACCACCAACCCCCCTATCGCGACCGGCGACGGCGTGGCCCTGGCGTTCCGGGCGGGGGCGCGCGTGGCCGACATGGAGTTCATCCAGTTCCATCCGACGACGCTGTACCACCCGGCGGCCAAGTCGTTCCTGATCAGCGAGGCCGTCCGCGGCGAGGGC
>JAUJNC010000340.1 GCA_030446525.1 Armatimonadaceae bacterium | reverse complement strand
CTGAGGGCAGCGACCGGTAAAGACAGTCAAGTCGGGACGGAAGGGTTCGGCCCGGTCTACGGCCGTAAACAAGAGGCCGGAGGATTCACATGCGCCGAGGAGCTGCGCGGACGGGGGCGGACAGACGGGGGCGTTTTCCGCCCCCGTCCGCGCAGGGTTGCCAAACGAGGGAAGGCGTGTTATAATCGTTTTGTCGCGTGGGGATGTAGCTCAGCTGGGAGAGCGCTTCAATGGCATTGAAGAGGTCAGGGGTTCGAGACCCCTCATCTCCACCAACCTCCTCACACATGCCTCCGCCTATCTCCCACACGACCGCTCGTAAGGAACGTCGCGACGTGGAGAAGCCGCATAAAACCGCCCTGTTCTGGTTCCGGCGCGCCGTCCGCCTGGACGACAACCGCGCGCTGCGCGCCGCCGTCGACGCGGCTTCGTTTGTTGTGCCGGTTTTCCTCCTCGACGACGCGATCCTCACGCACCCGTCCACCGGGCAGGCGCGCGCCCGCTTCCTCTTCGATTCGCTGGCGGACGTGGATGCCAGCCTGCGCGCGCGCGGCGGGCGGCTGATCGTCCGCCGCGGCAAACCGGCCGAGACGCTCCCGCAGCTTGTGGAGGAGACCGGGGCCACGGCCCTGTTCTTCGGGCGCGAGTACGAACCGTACGGTCGTGAGCGCGACGAACTGGTTGGCGCGGCGATGCGGCGTCGCGGCGTCGCGGTCGAGACCTTCTCGGACCACCTGATCGCGGAGCCGGGCGACATACGGGCCAAAGGCGGCGCGCCATACACCGTTTTCACCCCGTACAAGCGCGTCTGGTTCGAGCATCCCGTCGAGGCCCCGTGCGGCGCGCCCGAGCGGGTGCCGACCCCGGACGGCCTGCGGAGCGACACCCTGCCGGCGCTGCCCGGTGACGTGGGGGTGGGGGGGGCGCCGGACCAGGAGCCGCGCGTCCAGGGGGGCGAGCGGGAAGCGCGGCGCTGGCTCGACGCCTTCCTCCGGGATTGCGCCGGCGCGTACAAGGCGCGGCGTGACTTCCCCGCCCAGGAAGGGACCTCGCGCCTGTCGGCGTACCTGCGGTCGGGCGTGCTGTCGGCCCGGCGCGCCGTGTCGGAGGTGCAGGGGCTGCGCGCCCGGATGCCCCCCGACGAGCGGGTCGGCGTGGACGCGTGGCTTTCGGAGCTGGCGTGGCGCGACTTCTATTACCAGATTCTGTGGCACTTCCCGCGCGTGGCCGGGCACGCCTTTCGGCCGCAGTTCGACGGCGTCGCCTGGGAGAACGACGAGCGCCTGTTCCGCGCCTGGTGCGAGGGGCGCACCGGGTACCCGTTCGTGGACGCGGCCCAGCGGCAGATGAACCGGGAGGCGTGGATGCACAACCGCGCCCGCATGGTCACGGCGTCGTTCCTGACCAAGGACCTGCTCATCGACTGGCGGCAGGGCGAGCGCTACTTCATGCAGAAACTGGTGGACGGGGATCAGGCGTCGAACAACGGCGGCTGGCAGTGGGCGGCGGGCACGGGCACGGACGCCCAGCCGTTCTTCCGCGTGTTCAACCCCGTCCTGCAGGGCGAGAAGTTCGACCCGGACGGCGCGTACGTGCGTCGCCACGTGCCGGAGCTCGCCCGGGTCCCCGCCCGGTTCATTCACCGCCCGTGGGAGATGTCCCCGGCGGAGCAGGAGGCGGCGGGGTGCGTGCTGGGTCGTGACTACCCGCCCCCCGTCGTGGACCATGCGGAGCAGAGGAAACGGGCGCTGGCCTTGTACCAGCGTCAGGAAGGTGTGGCATGACGATGCGGTCGGTAAAGATGCGCTCGGGGGGCGCCCCTTCCGGGGCGGGCTTCCGGCGCCGGGCGCCCGCACTGGCGGCCGCGTTGCTGGCCCTGTGCTGGCTCGCCCCCGGCGCCGGGGCGCAGCTGCCCGCCAACACCAAGCCCGACGTGTACGTGGTGGTCATGGCGCACCCGAGCGGGCGGTGGGCCGTTTCCGCGGTCTACCCCAGGGTGATGTCCAGGGAGCGCATGCGGGCGCACCTGAAACGCCTGCTCCTCGTTTCGGGGTGGAGCGGGAGCGACGTGGAATACGAGGCGCGCGGCCTGCCGAAAAACGACGGGGATTTGAGCCGGGTGCCGCCCGGGGGGAGGCTGAACCACGAAAACCTTTCGCCGGGCGGCACCGGCCCGGTGATGTCCAGCGTCACGTTCTTGACCCGGTCCGCCGTGGTGGACTGGAAGACGGCGACGCTGCCGGTGGAGCCGTTCGCCCGCGCGTTCCGCGACCTGGACCGGGTCTACGTCACCTTCTTCGTGCCGGGACGGTTCGCGTTCCGGGGCTTGCGGGAACACTCTGACGCCAACCTGGACGTGGCGCTCTCGGCCAGCGGCGGGGCCTACACCTATGCGCTCAGCATAAAGAACCACGGCCTCGACAAGCTGAACCTGCCGCGCACCCAACTGGCGCCCCCCGCGGCCCAGCTGCGCACCGCGTCGTCGGCCGCCGAGCGGCTGCGGCTTGTCGGTACCGGGGTTATCGTTCTGCTGGCCGCGGCGGCCGGCCTGTTCGTGTACTCGTGGACGCACCGCTGGGGCGGGCGATGACGATGGGAAAGGGTTATTGACTGTGGATCTACGAGAACTCATCCAGTTGGGCGCGGAGAAAAGGGCCTCCGACGTGTTCATCAAGCAGGGCAGCCCGCCGATGATGCGCGTCCACGGGCGCATCGAGGCCACGGACGGGTACGACAAGCTGACGAGCGATGAAACCCGCACGCTGGCCTACTCGGTGATGAGCCACGAGCAGATCGCCCGCTTCGAGCACCGGCACGAGCTGGACCTGGCGTTCACCATCGAGGACGTCATCCGGGTGCGCGCCAACATCTACCAGCAGCGCGGCACCATGGGCATGGTCTGCCGCCTGATCCCCCTCAAGATCTACTCGCTGGAGCAGCTCGGGATGCCCGCGGTCATCGGCGAAGGCACGCCGGGGCAGCCGGGGCTGTGCAAAAACCAGCAAGGCCTCATCCTCGTGACCGGGCCGACCGGCTCGGGCAAATCCACCACGCTCGCGGCGATGATCAACGCCATCAACCTGACGCGC
>JAUJNC010000339.1 GCA_030446525.1 Armatimonadaceae bacterium | reverse complement strand
CCGGATGCTCGCCTACGCCGGCACCGCGACCCATATCGGCCTGCCCGAATCCGACGCGCACGTCAACCTGAACCTCGGGGACGTCGACACCGGCGTCTACTGGAACAAGGCCTCGCTGCGCGTCTGCCACGCCGGCGACACCCTGCCCTCGTACGACTTCCCGCTCCTGGCCCAGCTCTACCTCCAGGGCAAGCTCGACCTGGACGCCATGGTAACCCGCGAGATCAAGCTGGAGGAGGTCGAGGACGCCTTCCACCTGATGGAAACCGGCGACGTCATCCGCTCCGTCATCCGGTTGTGAGGCGTCAAAAGCGGGCCGATCATAAAAACGCGTCGTGGAGACCCCCGCCTTCCGGCGGGGGAGGAAACGGCGCGCTTCCTTCCGAATCAGTGGGAGCGCTGGACGCCCAGGTACAGGCGGCGCGCCCGCTTGCCGTCGATGAAGACCTCCAGGTGATGGACGCCGAAGGTTTTGAAGGTGACGTCGGGGAAGTCGAGGTCGAGCTGCGCCGTCGAGCGCGGGTAGAGATCTCCGGCGGGGACGTCGAACGTGATCCGGGTGGGCGGCTGGACCACCCGCCCGTCTTGGTCGAATAGGCGCAGCTCCAGGGCGTGCTGCCTGCCCTTGTCCTCCGGGGCCAGCTCCAGGTCGACGAACAGGGTGAAGTGGTCCACCCGGACGGGGACCTGCTCGACATAGACGTCCTCGAACAGGCCCAGCAGGTCCACCCGCCCGTCCTCGTGCTTTTTGACCTCCTCCACGAGCAGTGCCGAGGTCACTTCCATGCTTTTCTCCTCTTCGGTCCGGACGGGAGGAATGCCTTGCCGCCTTCCCTAATAATACCACCACTCCCCGTTCGCCGAAGGAGAAGATCGTGAACGATCGTTTCATCAAGACATTGCTCGTCCTGATCGCCGTCGCCCTGTGGGGCCTCCTGCTGCGCGCCCAGCCGGCGCCGGCTCCCGCCGGGGCGCCCGAGCCGTCCCGCCCCGCGCCGCCAGCGGTGACGACGACCCTCCCCTCCGCCGCCGGCGGCCTGAGGTTCCTTACCATCTCCAACGGTAAAGTCAGCGTTTGGAAGGTCCATCTTTCCGAAGAGGGCAAGGATAAGCTGTATCTCCAGGATTTCAAGTCGCTGCCCTAGCGCCCTTCAGTCCGGCACCAGGAAGAAGTGTTCCACCCCGGTGAGCAGGACGCGGCGACGGTTGCCGGAAGGCGCCTCCACCCGGCTGAGCACGGCCGCGGCCTTGCTGCTCCGGGACGAGCCCGGCGACAGGAACAGGACACGCCGGCCGTCCGCAGACCAGCGCGGCGAGCGGTCGTCGCCGTTTTGCGTCAAGCGGCGGTAGTCTTTGCCTTCTGTATCGACCAGCCACAGGCCGCTGCCGCGTGCGGCGAAAACGATGGTTTGGGCGTCCGGGGAGAGGGCGGGGTGCCGGGCGCCGGCGGGCGGCAGCTTGTTCGCCGCCGCGGCATCGGCGGGCGGCAGCGACCGGATCGTGCCTTCGGCCAGATCGGCGACCAACAGCGGGGAGGCCGCTCTTTGCCGCGCGGCGCCGACCCCGACGAGGAGCGGCCCCCGCGCGTCCACTTGCGTCATCGGGGCGATCGATTTCCACCGCTCCTGGGCGTCGACCACGGCGGTCCCGGTGCCGGCGTCCACGATGAACGTCGCGTACCTGCCTTCCCGCGACGCGCAGGAAAGGTAAAGGCTTTTCCCGTCGGCGCTCCAGGCCAGCGAATCGGGCGCGCCCCACTGCGCGAAGGCGCCCGCCGCGTCGTCACCGGCGGAAAGTTGCGTCACCCGGCGCCCCTGCCGGTCGCGCAGGTCGCTGGTCGCGAGGAGGCGCCGGCGCCCCCGGCCGGACAGGTCGGAAACCCAGACCGTAACCGGCTCCTCGCTGAGGGGCGAGAAGACGCCCGCGGCCCCGACCGCGCGCGGCGCGAGCCAGGCCACGCGCCGCCCGTCCGGTGACGGCGCCCAGACCGTGTCTCCCCCGCCGATGGCGAACAGGCGGCGGACCGCCTGCCCGTCCGCATCCGCCACGTACAGCGCGTCGCCTTGCTGGAAGACGAGCCGCTCTGCGCGGGCCGGGGCGGCGACAAGCGCCCCGGCCAGCAACACCGCCCAAAGAAGACCTGTTTTGCGCCCGTAAACAGCCATACGACAAAGGATTAGACGCGGGCGCGCGCGCAACCTTCCGTCCCGGGCTCAGCGCCTTTGTATCAGCACCGGTTCCCCGAAGCCGCTGATGCCATTACACTCGCCGGTCAAGGCAGGATATCCGGAAGCGTCCGGCGAACGGGAAAGGAACAAAGCAGCGGAGGGCGTTTCGTGGCAGGCCAAGAAAACGGGAAGACGCGGCGGGATTTTCTGCGCGGAGGGGTACGGGTGGCGGCCGGCGGGCTGTGGGCCGTTTGGGGCGGCGACGTTTGGGCGTCGGCCCAGATACCGGGCGGGACGCCGTCACGGCAGCGGACCGTGCTGGTCTGGTCGGAAGGGACGGCCCCGAAGGACATCTATCCCTCCGACATCAACGCGGCGGTCGCCGAAGGGCTGAAAGGCCTGCGCGGCTGGGGGGTGCGGACGGCCTCGATCACCGACCCCGAGCAGGGGCTGAGCCAGGCGGCGCTCGACGGGGCCGATGTGCTGGCCTGGTGGGGGCACACCAAGCACGGCCAGATCCCCGACGCGACCGTGGAGCGCATCGTCGGGCGGGTGCGCGACGGGGGCATGGGGTTTGTCGCCCTGCATTCGTCGCACCACGCCAAACCCTTCAAGGCCCTCCTGGGCGGCGTGACCGGCAACTGGAAGGGCGGGGCGAAGAACGACGGCAAGCCCAACCGCATCGTGGTGGCCGCCCCGCGCCACCCGATCGCCCGCGGGGTGCGTGACTTCACCATCCCGAAGGAGGAGCGCTACGAGGGCGAGCTGGATGCGCCCGCGCCGGAAACGGTGGTGCTGGACGGGGTGTACGAGGGCACCGGCGGCAAGGGGGTGCAGGGGCTCGCCTGGACCGTCGGCAAGGGGCGCGTCTTCTACTTCCGGCCCGGCCACGAGACGTACCCGACCTACTACAACACGGAAG
>JAUJNC010000338.1 GCA_030446525.1 Armatimonadaceae bacterium | reverse complement strand
CCGCGCTGGCGCGAGGTGCGCGACGAGACGAAATATGATCGGATGCTCGCCTTCGCCGGCGCCCTGCCGCGCATCCGCGAGCGCGTGGAGCAGGATCTGGCCCGCCCGGGGATGCCCCGCGAGAAGGTGCTCGCCACCATCGTGCGGCTGCTCGAAACGACGATGATCCGCGTGGGCAACGAGGAGTATGCCCGCCAGAACGAGCACTACGGCCTGACGACCCTGCGCGATGAACACGTCGACGTCGAGGGGACGAAGGTCCGCTTCCACTTCCTCGGCAAATCGGGCAAGGAACACGGCATCGATCTGAAGGACAGGCGGCTCGCCCGCATCGTCAAGAAGTGCCAGGACCTCCCCGGCCACGACCTGTTCCAGTACGTCGACGAGCACGGGGAGCGCCGTGCCGTCCATTCCGGCGACGTGAACGACTACCTCCGGGAGATCACGGGCGAGGAATTCACGGCCAAGGACTTCCGCACCTGGGCCGGGACGATCCTGTGCGCGCTGTGCCTGGCCGAGTTCGAGGCCTTCGAGGCGGACTCACAGGCCAAGAAGAACGTCGTGCAGGCGATCAAGACCGTGGCGGAGCGGCTGGGCAACACGCCCGCCGTGTGCCGCAAGTGCTACGTGCACCCCGCCGTGCTCGACGCCTACCTGGACGGCACCATGCTCGAGGCGCTGAAGCAGCGAGTGGAGCAGGAGACGCAAGGCACGCCGCACGATCTGCGCGCGGAGGAGGCCGCCGTGATGCGGCTCCTCCGGCAGCGCCTCGCGCCCGAAGCGGAGCCGCTGCCCAGGGCCGCATGAAAAGGAAGCCCCCTCCGCCCCCAATACAGTATTGGGGGCGGAGGGGGCTTCTCACGGCTTCAGCACGATCTTGATGCAGTCGTCCTTTTTGTTTTTGAAGATCTCGTAGCCGCGCGGCGCGTCCTCCCGCGGGAGCCGGTGCGTGATGAGGAACGTCGGGTCGATCTCGCCCCGCTCGATGCGCTCCATCAGCGGCTGAAGGTATTTATGGACGTGCGTCTGCCCCATCTTGAACGTCAGCCCCTTGTTGAAGGCGGCGCCCATCGGGATCTTGTCGAGGAAGCCCGCGTAGACCCCGGGGATCGAGACGGTTCCGCCCTTTCGGCAGGCCTGGATCGCCTGCCGGAGCACGTTGGGGCGGTCCGTGGCCAGCCGCAGCCCCATCTTCGCCCAGTCGTAGAGCTCGCCGGGGCTCGTGCCGTGCGCCTCCAGCCCCACGGCATCGATGCAGGCGTCCGGCCCGCGCCCCCCCGTCATCTCTTCCAGCTTCTCCAGAAGATCCACGTCGTCGAAGTCGAGCGTTTCGGCCTTGCCCTGCGTTTCGGCCATGCGCAGCCGCTCGGGGACGTTGTCGATGGCGATGACGCGCTCGGCGCCGAGCAGGTAGGCGCTCTTGATCGCGAACTGCCCCACCGGCCCGCAGCCCCAGATCGCGATCGTGTCGCCGGGCTGGATGTCGCAGTTCTCCGCCGCCATGTAGCCCGTGGGGAAGACGTCGGTGAGAAACAATGCCTGCTCGTCGGAAAGGCTTTCGGGCACCTTGATCGGCCCGACATCGGCGAACGGCACGCGCGCATACTCGGCCTGACCGCCCGCGTAGCCGCCCATCAGGTGCGAGTAGCCGAACAGGCCGGACGGAGATTGGCCGTACAGCTTCTTGGCCATCCCGGCGTTCGGGTTCGAGTTGTCGCACAGCGACCACAGGCTCCGCTCGCAGAAGAAGCAGCGGCCGCAGGCGATGGTGAACGGCACGGCCACGCGGTCACCCGCGCGGAGGTTGCCCACCTCGCCGCCGACCTCGACCACCTCGCCCATGAACTCATGGCCCAGGATGTCGCCCTTCCTCATCGTCGGCATGATGCCGTCGTAGAGGTGCAGGTCGGAGCCGCAGATCGCCGTGGACGTGATCTTGATGACCGCATCCCGTTTGTTGAGTATCTTCGGGTCGGGAACGTTCTCGACACGCACATCGTGCTTGCCGTACCAGCAGAGCGCTTTCACTCGCTTGCCTCTTTCTACGATTTCGTCCCGGGGCGGTTCGCCACATCCGGGTCCATCTGGTGGGGGTCACCGGCCGTCGTCGCTTTTGCTTGCTCCTTACGCTCCTTGGCGGCCTCGTGCATGACCTTGTTGTCCTTGCTTTGGCCGTCTTTCTTTTTGCGGTCCTTGTCCGACATCGCAATTCCTTAGCCCACGAGTGGTGCCGCCTTATCTTGCCCCTGCCAGCGCATTCTCTAAACGGCGGCCGCGGGGGCGCGCCGTTATGGTATAATGTGCCCGATGCCGCCGACCGCCGCCCCGCCCCATAGGGATGCCGCCGGGCACACGCCTGCCGCGCCCCGCGTCGCCGCCGACCCGGCCGCGCTGCGCCGCGTCCTCGTCGTGAAGCTCAGCTCCCTGGGCGACATCGTCCACGCCCTCCCGCTCGCCGACGCGCTGCGGGCGGGGCTGCCGGACGTCGCCCTGGGCTGGGCGGTGCGGGGCCGTTTCGCCGCGCTGCTCGACGGGAACCCTAACCTGGATAAAGTGTAGGTGCTGGAGGGGGGCGGCGTGCGCGGCCTGCTCCGGCTGGGCCGGGGGCTGCGCGCCGGAAGCTTCGACGCGGCACTGGACGCGCAGGGGCTGTTCGTTTCCGGCCTGGTGACGCGGCTGTCGGGGGCCCGCCTGCGCGTGGGGCTGGACCGCAACCGCGAGGGCAACGCCTGGTGGATGACGCACCCCACCGTGCCCGCAAAGGGGCGGCGGCATATGGTGGACGTGCTCCTGGGTTTTTGCGACGCGCTGGGCGTGCCGCGCCGGCCGCCGCGCCCGCAGGCGTACCTGGCCGACGGGGAGTCCCTTCGGGCGGCGGAGCGTCTGGCCCCCGCCGGCCCCGGGCCGCGTGCGGGCTTCATCGTGGGCGCTTCCACGCCGGACAAGGCGTGGCCGCCGGCGCGCTGGGCCGAGCTCGCGCGGCGGCTCGCGGCGGCGGGGGCGCGGCCCGTCCTTCTGCGCGGCCCCGGCGAGGCCGCCCTCGCCGCGGCCAACGCACCGGAGGCGCAAGCCGCCGAGGCCTTGAACCAGCCCGACGCAACGACGCAGCTCAT
>JAUJNC010000337.1 GCA_030446525.1 Armatimonadaceae bacterium | reverse complement strand
CGCGGCCTATCTGCCCTGGGCGGGCCGGAACGAGATCTCCCGATGAGGCAGCAGCCATGACAAACCACACTATCGCCGACCTGATCGCGGCGCGCCGGCCGGGCTGGTCGCTCCCGCAGCCGTTTTACACGGACCCGGCTGTCTTCGAGCGAGACCTGGAGCGCGTCTTCCGACGATTCTGGCTGTTCGCTGGCCACGCGGTCCAGATCCCCCGCCCCGGTGACTACTTTACCTGCACGCTCGGCAGCGACTCGGTGATCGTAATCCGCGCGGACGACGGGCAGATCAACGCCCTGTACAACGTTTGCCGCCACCGCGGCTCGGTTCTCTGCACGGAGCCGTGCGGCCACGTCAAGAAGCTCGTCTGTCCGTACCATCAGTGGGTGTATGAGAAGGACGGCGCGCTCCTTTCCGCCCGACTGATGCCCGGCGACTTCGACCGGTCCGAGTTCCCGCTGCACCGCGCCCATGTCCGCGTGGTCGAGGGCTTGATCTTCCTTTGTTTTGCCGACGACCCACCCGATTTCGAACCGGCCGCGCGCGACTTCACGCCCCACCTCGCGCCGTACCGGATGGACCGGACGAAGATCTGCCACGCGCAAAGCTACGATCTGCAAACCAACTGGAAGCTGATCACCGAGAACTTCCGCGAGTGCTATCACTGCGGCGGCGGGCACCCCGAATACTGCCGCGCCGTGATCGGCTCCAGTCTGACCGATCCCCAAGGGAAGATCGCCGAAGTCTGGGAAGACCGCACAGCGCACTGGAAGCGCCTCGGCCTGGAAACCCGGACCGTGGACTTTGCGCCGGACACCTGGCACCACTGCACGCGATATCCATTCCGGCCCGGCTACGTCAGCGAAAGCCTGGACGGCGGCCCGGTCGCGCCGCTGCTCGGTGATCTGCCCGACCGGGATGTCGGCGTTTTTGCCATCGTCACCTACCCGAATTTCTGGCTGGAGGCGAGCGGCGACTACGTTTGGACGATGCGCACGACGCCCATTGCGCCGACGCGGACGCGGGTGGATGTCTGCTGGCTGGTGCGCGAGGATGCCGTGGAGGGCGTGGACTACGACGTCGAGCGCGTCACGGCGTTCTGGCGGGCGACCGGCGAGCAGGACTGGAAGCTGTGCGAGGATAACCAGGCCGGCGTTTCTTCCCGACGCTACGAGCCCGGCCCATACGCCCCGTCCGAGCAGGCCATCGAGACGTTCCTGCAATGGTACCTGAAGCAGCTCGCCGGGGGTGATGGAAAATCTTGAACAAGGAGTCTGCTTGACATGACGCAGGAACCGGTACGGCTGGGTTACGTGGGCTGCGGGTTCGTGGCGCAGCGCATCCATCTTCCGAACTTCGCGTCTTTATCGGAGGCGCGCCTGCTCGCTCTGGCCGAGGTGCGGGAAGATCTGGGCCGGCGCGTTGCGGCGCGCTACGGCATTCCCAAGGTGTACCGCACGCACGAGGGGATCGCGGCGGACCCGGAGATCGAGGCGGTCGGCGTTTCCGCGCCCTACGCGCTCCAGGGGCGGATCGCCGAGGACCTGCTGCGCGCCGGCAAGCACGTCTTCATGGAGAAGCCGATGGCCGTCTCGGCGGCCCGCGCCGAGGCGATCCTCCAAGCCGCCCACGCGGGGAACGCCCGGCTGATGGTCGGCTACATGAAGCGCTACGACCCCGGCAACCTGCTGCTCAAGCGGCATCTGGACGCGTGGCGCCGATCCGGCGATCACGGGCGCCTGCTGCTCGTGCGCAACCACGGCTTTGGTGGCAACTGGATCTACGGCCAGGACCCGAATGTTCCCTTCGAGGCGTCGAGCGAGCCTGCGCCGCCGGCCCCGGACGACTGCCCCGACTGGCTCCCCCAAGCCTGGCGCCAGCCGTATCTGAACTTCCTGCAGCAGTGGACGCACAATGTCAACCTGCTGCGCTTTTTGCTTGATGACGCGGCGGGGCAGGCGCGCCCGGTTTCCGTGCTGCTGGACGGCGACGGCATGACGGGTCTTACCGTGCTCGATATCGGCGGGGTGCGCGCCGTGGTGGAAAGCGGCTACACCCATTTCCACGCCTGGGAAGAGCACACGCAGATCTACTTCGAGAACGGCTGGCTGCGCACCGAGGCGCCGCCCCTGATGCAGAAGGAGGTTTCGGCCACGGTCGAACTGTCCCGCGCCGCGCACGGAGGCGAGCCGGCGCGGCGCGTCGAGGAGTTCGCGCCGCCGGGCTGGTCGTACCGCGAGGAGGCCAAACACTTCCTGGCCGGCGTCCGCTCCGGCGAACCGTTCCGCTCGTCGGGCGAGGACACGCTCCATGACGTTCGCCTCTTCGAGGAGATTTACCGGCGCTTCCTGGAAGTCGGCCCCACGCCATGAACCACGCTCTAACTGCCGAGCAGCGGCGGCAATACGACACGGATGGGTTCCTCGTCCTACCCTGCTACCTCGATGCGCCGACGGTAGCGGCCCTGGCCCGCGAGGCCGACGAACTGCTGACCCGCATCGGTCCGATCGTCCCCGAAAACCCGCGGGTCCAGGTGGACGAGATCGGCGGCGGATACCGCGTGCGGCAACTCTGGCCCGTCATTGACGTGTCAGAAACCTTTGCACGCCTGGCCGCCGACGAGCGCATCGTTGAGCTGTTTCGCAGCCTGTTCGGCGACACGCCGGTGCTCTTTGAGGACAAGCTCAACTACAAGTATGGGGGCGGCGGCTCGCCGTTCCCGATGCACCAGGATTACGGCTACTGGCAGGGCTACTCCCCGGATCTGACGACGGCGATGATTTACCTGGACGCGGCAGACGAGGAGAATGGCTGCCTGGAGGTCGTGCCCGGTGCACACAAGGGGGGCCTGATAGAGCGCGGCGAGATGCGCATATCCGAGCGGATCACCGACCATCACATCCCGGCCGATACGCTCGACCCAACGCGGGCCGTGAAGGCGTCCGGTCCGGCAGGGACGCTGATTCTCTTCTCCTGCCTCGCCCCGCATGCCTCGGCCCCGAACCAGAGCGACCGGCCCCGCCGCGCGTTTCTACTCACCTACAACCCGGCTCGCGATGGAGACGCCTACGAGGCAACCTGCGGCGCCGCCCGCGACCGTGCTAGCGCCTGGCTCAAGGCGCAAGGGACGTAG
>JAUJNC010000336.1 GCA_030446525.1 Armatimonadaceae bacterium | reverse complement strand
CGTTGCTCTGCCCGTGGTAACGGAAACGCGGATCGCGGGCGACGAACGCCTTCACTACCTGCCGCGTGTCGTCGGTCGAGCCATCGTCCACAACGAGGCACTCCCAGTCAGAAAACGTCTGGCAGGCCACACTCTGCAGCGTTTGGACGATCAGATCCGCGCGGTTGTAAGTGGCAATGATTATGGACACTGCCGGCATCGTGCATCCTCCCCCCGTTGATTATGCCCCATGAGCCCCGTCCCGCCGGCCGGACCCTCAAGCGCCTGCGCAAAGTAGCGCTCCAGGGCCTCGACGGAGCGGCCCCAATTCCAGCGACATCGGGCGGCCTTGCGTCCGTTGGCCCCGAGCTCGGTGGCGAGCGCCTTGTCCGTCAGGAGACGATCCAGGGCAGCGCCGAACTCCCCGGGATCGCGCCCCGTCAGCAGCCCGGTCACGCCATCCTGTATCGTTTCCCGCAGCCCTCCTTCGCTGACCCCGACCACGGGCGTGCCACACGCCATCGCTTCCAGCGTCACGAACCCGAACGGCTCCAGATAGGGCGCGAAGGCCATGACGGACGCGCGGCGGTAGCCGTCCCGCAACGTCTCGTCCGAGACTTCCTTGCTGATGTCAAGCTCCACGCCGCGCCGCTCGGCGAGCGCGAACAACCCCTGCGCGAAGGCCCCAAAACCCTTTTTGCCGTATTCGTACTCGTAACCGATGATCTGCATCCGCGGCCGCCGCGCCGGGGGGATGCGGGCGATCGACTCGAGAACGAACTCGTGGCGTTTGCTAGGTATGAGTGCCCCCACCGAAAGGACCATGCGCTCCCGCGCCGCGCCGGGGTCCGGGGTGTAAAATTCTGAATCCACGCCCAGATAGCAGACATGGGCATTCACCCCCGTGGTGCGCAGTATTGCCTCGCGTGAGTACCACGAGTTGGCCAGCACCAGGGTCGAGGCGCGGGTATCCACGACGTACTGCCGCTCCCTGCGCTGGAGCAGACGGAGCCAGGGGAGGGTCGTGGTGGCCCCCAGCCACTTGCGCGTGTACCAGGTCTCCTCCAGGGAGTCGTAGGCGGGGTGTTCCACCGGCGACCACTCATACATGCCGCGCAACGTGTCGTGGCAGTAGTAGACGCTGGGTATCCTCACATGGCGGAGCAAGGACGGGGTCAGCGAGAAGCGGCATTGATGACAGTAGATCAGGTCGTAGCCGCGGCCGTTCATCTCGTCCGCCATCGACGCGTACACCGCCTCCAGGCTGTCCAGCCGGCGGCCCTGCTGCCGGGCGTCCAGGGACTCGGCTGCCATCCTGTGCGCGCCCTGCCCCAGCATACGCCAGAACGGCCGGGTGGCGGGGTGGTGAACCAGGCGCCGCGGAAGGGCACCGCTCTCGACCGGCGGCAACGGGTACGTGTAAACCCGGCCACAAAGCGGCGCTATGGGGAGGTAGTCCTCACACGCGGTGGACGGCACGTACGCGTCGAGCACGTGCCCGCGCTCGCGCAGATGGCGAGCGTGCTCAAAGACGGCGCGTTTGACGCCTCCCCCGGTCGAGTTGTGGAACAGCGCGATCTTCATGACAAGCTAACGCCGCGGCAACTTAAACATCGGGACCGCCGCGGTAAATCTGCAGCATGGCCTGCGCCTGGTTCTGCCAGCGGAAGCGCCGGACCCGTTCGCGGCCGCGGGCCGACAAATGCGCCCGCAGGTCGGCGTCCCGGGCCAGGCACAGCATCGCCTCGGCGATCGCGTCCACGCTGTACGGGTCCACCAGCAGCCCGGCATCCCCTATCACCTCGGGATGCGACGAACAGTCCGCCCCGATGACCGGCGTGCCCGCCTGCATCGCCTGCGCCGCCGGGAGGCCAAACCCTTCGTAGAGCGATGGCGACACCAGGGCCGCCGCCCCCGAGAACAGCGTCACCAGGTCGTCATCCGGGACAAACCCCGTGATCAGGAGCTGCTCGCGGTCAAGCCCCAGGTCAAAGGCGATGGCTTTTAGCCGGTCCGTGTCGCCAAACTCCCGCGGGCCGACAAAGACCAGATGGTACGGCTCCGGATGACGCGGGGCGAACTGCCCGAACGCCGCGATGACGCGCTCGCGGTTTTTGTTGACGCCATCCCCCGAGCAGAAGAGGAAAAACGGGTGGCGGATGCCGTATTTCTCCCGGCACGCCTGCAGACGCACCACATCTGAGATGGGGACGAACTCTTCGGAAACCACACAAGGAACGGCACGAACCTTCTCGGGGGATAAACCGAGATGCTTCATGGCATCCTGCCGCGCCGACTCGGAGATGGCCGCCACAACATCGGCGCGGCGGTACGAGTCCGTCTGCTGCCGGTACACGTACTTGTCGATATGGCCCCATCGATTATAAAGCTCGTCCGCCATCGCCAGAGGGATCAGGTCATATAACGTTTTGACAACGCGGCAGTGGAAGTGGCCGTCCGAGTAGAAGGAGCGCTCGATCACGCAGGGCAGATGGAGCACGTCCAGCCCCTCGCGTTTGGCCGCCCGCTCTAGATCGTGCATGTGCTCGCGCTGCCGATCGAGGTAGTACAGCCGCCAGGCGCGCCGGACGCGGTGAATCCACGTATTCTCCGCCAGGCACCGGGTCGGGACTGGCACCACCTGACATCGCGGAGGCAGCGGCTCAAGCCAATCCGGAAGGGGCAGGTCTGGGAAGGCCAGCAGAACGTACTCGTTCTCCGGAGCCAGTCGCACCAGTCCGTCGACAAGATCGCGCGTGTATTTTCCTATACCCCGCTGGCCGTGGACAAGCTGGGACGCGCGAACGTCGATCCCTATCCGCATACTGGAATCTCTCTTCAGCACTGGCTGGGCTAGCCGCCTTTCCCTTTGACGCCGGTGAACGCCTCCAGGGTGCGTTCCATCGTTCTGTCCCAGGAGAACCACTCGTGCGTCAGCTGGAGTGCCCCCGTGCGGAGCCGCTCGCGCAGCCCGGCGTCGCGCAGGACGGAGTCCATGGCGGCGGCCAGCGCCCCGGGGTCCTTGGGCGGGCAGAGCAGGAGGTTTTCCCCGTGTATCAGGGGGGATTCGACGAGCTCCGCCCGGGTCGAGATCAGGGGCAGGCCGTGCGCGGCGGCGGCGCAGAACGAGCTGTTATTCATGTACAGCCCTTTGTCGAAGG
>JAUJNC010000335.1 GCA_030446525.1 Armatimonadaceae bacterium | reverse complement strand
AACTCGCGCACGCGGCACAACGGGGGCGCGAACTTCGCCTTCGCCGACGGCCATGCCAAGTGGTTCAAGGCCCCGGACCCCTATACCGCCGAGAGCCTGCGCGGCGTCTGCTGGGGGTCGCCGCGCTACAATGAGCGCTACGCGAACTGCACCGGCTGGTTCCGCAACATCGGCGACTGACATGAAAATCACCGACATCCGCACGATCCCTTTGCTGGGGCGGACGCCCGATACGGGCTGGTCACAGGGCACCGACGCGCGCGAGAACATGCACACGCTCGTCGAGGTGCACACCGACGAAGGGCTGATAGGTGTGGGCAGCTGTTTCACGAGCCAGGCGCTCGTGGACGCCGCGCTCTCCCTACTGCGCCCGCTGCTCCTCGGCGAGTGCGCGATCGAGCCGGAACGGGTGTCCGAGAAGCTGCACCAGATGACGTTCTGGCAGGGACGGGGCGGGGCGGTGACGCACGCGATCAGCGGCATCGACATCGCCCTGTGGGACCTGCTCGGCAAGGCGACGGGCCAGCCCGTCGCGCGGCTCCTGGGCGGCTATTACCGGGACCGGATCAAGCCCTACGGCTCGCTCCTTTTCGACGACCCGCCGATCCTCAAGGAGAAGCTGCTGGCGGCTACGTCGCGCGGCTTCAAGGCCCTCAAGCTCGGGTGGAATGGCTTCGGGCGCGTCAGCCGCCGGTACGACGAGCTGCTGGTCAAGACGGCGCGCGAAACGGTCGGCCCGGACGTGGAGATCATGGTCGACGCCGGCGGCTCGGAACAGTTCTGGCCGCACGGCTACAAGTGGGCGCGGGAAACGGCCGGGATGCTGGCCCAGTACGACGTCACCTGGTTCGAGGAGCCGCTGCCGCCGGACGACATCGAGGGCTTCCGGAAGCTGCGGGAGCATGCGCCGCTGCCCATCGCGACGGGCGAGGTGTTCACCCGGCGCCAGCAGTTTCAGCCGTGGATCGCGCAGGGGGCCGTGGACATCATCCAGCCGGATGCCACCAAGTGCGGCGGCCTTTCCGAGGCGAGGCGTATCGGGTGGACGGCCTACGATCACAACGTCCTGCTGGTGTCCCACGGCTGGAACACGGCGGTCGGCCTGGCCGCCGACCTGCACCTGGCGGCCGCCCTGCCGGTCGCCCGCTGGGTCGAGTACCTCACGCCCTCGCCCTACATCGAGGAGATCATCGCGCAGCCCTTCGCGCTGGACGCGGACGGCATGCTGCCGATCCCGACCGGCCCGGGTCTGGGCATCGCATTGAACCCGGAAGGCGTCCAACGCCTGTCACGGGCCGAATAAGGGGGTTGACGATGGACTCGCTCGATAAGATCTACTACGACGAGCTGACGTGGCCGGAGATCAACGAGGCGGTCCGGGCCAAAAAGGTCGTGCTCCTGCCCATCGGGAGCACGGAACAGCACGGGCATCATCTGCCGCTCGACACAGACAACTTCCTGGCGCGGGGCGTCTGCACAGAGGCCGCCCGGCGGGCTGGGCGCGAAGTGCTGGTCATGCCGACGATCCCCTACGGCTACAACGAGCACGCGCAGGACTTTCCGGGAACGATCCACGTCCACTACGACCACTTCATCGAATACTGTCTGGACGTGTGCAAAAGCGTCGCCTACGCCGGCTTTGAGCGCATCCTGCTGGTGGACGGGCACGGCTCGAACGAGCACCTGTGCGAGTTCATCGCGCGGCGGGCGACGCTGGAAACGGACGCCCTCGTCGCCTCCACGATGTGGACCAATCTGGCGGTGGAAGCGTTCGAAGCGGTGCGGGAGTCCGGGCCGGGGGGCGCCGCGCACGCCTGCGAGCTGGAAACCTCCGCCTATCTGTATCTGGACGCGTCCCGCGTGCAGAGGGACAAGGCCCAGGATCATTACGGCGGGGCGGCGGGACAGGAAGGCTCCAGGTTCCTCGGGGTGGATTTGACCAAAGGCTGGGCACCGGTGAAGCTCGTGCGCTGGACCAGCAGCGCGACCCCCACCGGCGTTTCCGGCGCGCCCACGCTTGCCACCCGGGAAAAGGGCCAGGCCCTGATCGACGGCGCGGCGGAAAACCTCGTCGCGTTTATCCGCGAGTTCAAGGCGATGTCGAAGGGGCAGCGGGTGGATCACCGCGCCGCTAGGCCAGACCTGCCGACCCTTCCCAGCACGGACTAAGATCGGGCCTGTTGTTGCTGCGCTTCCTGCTGGATCCGCTCGGCGGCCTTCTCGCCGCTCCGCATCGCGGCATTGAAGCTGCTGGCGGCGGTGAACTCCCCCGCGAAGAAGAGGCCGGGCTCTCCCGCGTCGTTGCCGGGCAGCGTGCCGTAGACGCCGGGAAGCTGGGCGAACTGGCCGTAGGGGATGCGGTAGATCGCCAGCGGTCGGTAGCTCTTCAGTGCGGCTTCGGCCGGGGCATCGCCCGCGAAGATGCGGCGCAGATCACGCACCCCCCGTTCGAACAGCTCATCGTCACTGCCTTCCGGCATACCCAGCACCGTCGCCGACAGCAGATGTTGTCCGGGGGGGGACTGTTCCGGCGCGATATGGGACACCAGCACGGCATTGTTGACAAAGGGATTCAGGTTGGCATGGAGGACGAGCTTCTTCCCCGCATAGACGGGCGATGACCCGGCGTAGTACAGGTTCACCGTGCTGGTCTGCCCCTCCGGCATGGGCCTTCCCGTCAGGCGGGCGGCCTCCGGGGCGTGCGTCGCCACGAGCACGGCGTCACCGGTCACCACTTCGCCGCCCTCGGTGCGCGCCCCCGTCCAGCGCCCCTGCTCGTCCCGCACCAGCTCGGTCACGCGTGCGTGCAGCCGAATCCGGCCCTGCGCCGCCAGCTCCTCCGCCAGCTGCTCGGAGATCTTCCCCATCCCCCCGGCGGGGACCGCCGTGTCCCCTTCGCTCAGCATCTTCCAATCAAACTGGAACGCCTTCGCGCTCGTGCGCAGGCTGTTGTCGAGGAACACGCCGCCGAAGAAGGGCCGGACGAAGTTATCGATAAACCGGCGCGAGAAGCCGCGACGCCGCAGGAAACCCGCGGTCGTCTCGTCCGGCCCCTCCATGATCTGGTCGACGCTCTTGCCGATAAGCTCCGCCGTAAGGAGTGCCGTTTTAACCTTGTCCCCCGCCGTCACGATGCCGGTCAGGAGGGA
>JAUJNC010000013.1 GCA_030446525.1 Armatimonadaceae bacterium | reverse complement strand
TCGGCCGAGCCGAGGGGGCGTGCTTTCAGCCCGATGCGCCAGGATTTCCCCCCCACGATGAGCACCTTGCCGCCCGGAAGCGGAGCGGCGGCGTGGCCGAAGCGGTCGTCGGCGAGCCGGCCGACGGCCGGCTCGAAGGCGTCTGTCTTCGGGTCGTAGATCTCGGCGGAAGGCAGCGTGGCGCGCTTCTTCAGGGAAAGGCCGCCCACGAGCAGCACCGTGCCGTCCGGCAGCGGCGTCGCCGTGTAGAGCTCACGGTGATCGTTCATGCGCCCGGCCACCGGGTCCCACGTGTTCGTCTTCGGGTGGTACACCTCCGCCTCGTCCCAGGTGCCGCGCGTCTCCGAAAACCCCCCGGCCACCAGAACGTTCCCGCCCGGCAGCGGCGTGGCGGCGGCGAAGTTACGGTCCCGCGCCATCGGCGCGGCGGGGGTGAAGGCGCGCGTCCTGGGGTCCCACAGGTCGGCGGAGCGCACGGTGTCTTTTTTGGCGTAGGAGTAGCCGCCCGCCACGAGGACCCGCCCGTCCGGAAGGCGCGTCGCCGTGCCGGCCCAGCGCCCGTCGGCCATCTTCGCCGGGGCGGGCTGCCATTCCGCCCTCACCGCTGCCGCGCGTTGCGCAGAAAGCAGGGCGCTTGCAAGGAATAAGCGTCGATTCATCGCCGTCTAAACGGCGGCCGCCCGCGTCTGCGTGTGCGCGAGCAGGGCCTCGCCATCCACGCGGGGCAGGTGCGGGCAGCAGGTGCCGCCGGCGGGGAACAGCTTGCCGGGGTTGAGCAGCCCGTCCGGGTTGAAAACAGAGCGGATGGCGGCCATGGCGTCCAGGTCGTCCGGGGAGAAGACCAGGTCGAGGAACTCCTGCTTCTCGATCCCGATGCCGTGCTCGCCGGTGAGCGAGCCCCCGGCGCGGACACAGGCACGCAGGATGTCCCCGCCGGCCGCGAGGACGCGCTTCACCTCCTCCGGGTCGCGCTCGTCGAAGAGCACGCAGGGGTGGAGGTTGCCGTCGCCGGCGTGGAAGACGTTGGCGATGCGCAGGTTGTATTTGGTGGCGATGGCGGCGACTTCGCGCAGGATCTCGGGCAGCTTGGTGCGCGGCGAAACGCCGTCCTGGGTCGCGCACGAGGGGGCGAGCCGCCCGATGGAGCCGATGCCCTTTTTGCGCGCCACCCACAGCTTCGCCCGCTCGTCGGCGTCGGCGGCCACCGACACGCTGATCGCGCCGCCCGCCCGGCACATCTCGGCGATGCGCTCGGCCTGCCGGTCGAGGCCCGCCGAGGGGCCGTCCACTTCGATCAAGAGGACGGCGCCCGCCTCGGTCGGGAAGCCGAAGTGGTAGGCCTCCTCGACCGCCTTGAGGATCGTCTGGTCCATCATCTCCAGGGCGGCGGGGACGATGCCCGCCCCGATGATGGCGGACACCAGGCTCGTGGCGTCGTCGACCGAGTGGCAGACGGCGAGGAGGGTGCGCACGGCCTCCGGCGCGCGCACCAGCCGCACGGTCGCCTCGGTGACGATGCCCAGCGTCCCCTCGCAGCCGACCACGATGCCCGTCAGGTCGTAGCCGTGGTCGTCCGTGGACAGCTCCACGATCTCGCCGTCGGGCAGAACCACCTGCACATGGAGGATGTGGTTTACCGTCACGCCGTACTTGAGCGTATGCGGCCCGCCGGAATTGTTGGCGATGTTGCCGCCCAGGGTGCACGCGCCCTGCGACGACGGGTCCGGGGCGTACAGGTACCCGTCCGCGGCCACCGCCTTGGTCAGGTTGATGTTGACCGCCCCCGCCTGCGCCCGCAGCCGCTTATTCGGCAGGTCGATGTCGAGGATGCGGTTCATGCGCGACAGGCAGACCAGGACCTGATCGGGGCGCGCCAGTGACCCGCCCGCCAGCCCTGTGCCCGCGCCGCGCGGCACCATGGGCACGCCGCGCGCATGGCACAGGCGGGCGATGGCGGCCACCTCCTCCGTCGAGCGGGGAAGCAGGATCACGCCCGGCAGGGCTTTCTCCAGCGTGTACGCATCGAAAGCATAAACGTGCTTCTGCGCCTCCGTCACCCGCAGCCCATCCGTGCCGACGATGCGGCGCAGCTCTTCGAGGAATGGCGTGTCCATGTCCTTAGTATAGCACAAGAAGACAGCTGCAGGGGCGCCGCCTGCGGCGCCGCTACGCCGTCTACGGCCTTCGCGCTTCGCCGGGGTGGTAGGCGCGCGTCGCGTTCGCCTGGATCTCCGGCAGGGCGAACCACGCCGGCTTGACCCGGCCTTTGGCGTACAGTTCGGTCTGATCGAGGTGGTGCGGCGACTTCGGGTCGGCGCTCTGGCCGAACACGAGCAGCGAGCGGGCCCGGACCTCGGGTCCGAACTCGATCACGCTCACGTACGTATTGCCGGAAACGCCGTAGCGCCGCTTCTGCCCCTCCTCGGGGCGCGTATAGAAGTTGAAAACGATGCCGACCGGTCCCGGGCCGCCCGCGACCGCTGAGCTTGGCCGGTCATCCCGGAACGGCTCGTCCCCGCCCGTGTGCACGCGCTGCAGCCGGTTCACCTCGCCCCACGCCACGCGCCACGTGCCCCAGTCCTGCTCCAGCTCGCTCACCACGGCTTCCAGCGCGCGAACCTTCGGCCACGGCTCACTGTCCTCATCACCCTGATCCTGCGCGCTTGCCCGTCCGTGCACGCGCCGGTGCCAATGGACGAACAGCGTCATGGCCTGGGACTCGACGGTGCTCACGCCGTCCCACGACCTGAGCTCCTCGACAGGTGCGCTCAGCTTCTGGGCGCGCGCGGCGTCCGTTCCTTCAAGCCCCTCCCACTCGGCGACCAGCGGAGGTATTTGCGTTTCGGCCTCTATCACCCTCGTGTCGAAGGCGGCGCGCGCCCACTCGTCGAAAGTGAACTTCCCCTTCTCCGTCAGGATGCGCCGCGAGATGCGGGCGCGGGGGGTATCCGGTTCGGGCGCCATGTACGCCGGGTAGTTCTCCTCGAACGGGTTGCCCTGGGCCGTGGCCAGAAAGGGGGTCGAGTTGCAGTTTTGCAGGAAGCCGGTCTCGGGGTTGGTCGGAGGCCTGGGCAGGTTCGTCGAGGGCGTGGTAGCCCTGCCACTCCGTTTGGGGGTCGCTGCCGTCCACCGGTTTGGTCCAATCGAACTTCGCGGACCGGCGGGGCCTGCCGCGTTGCCGTGGAGGTAGAAGTGATGTTCCCCTCCCGGTCGGCATACAGGGTATTGGAGCCGACCATCGTGACGCGTCCCATGGCGGCTTTGAACTCGGCCAGCGAGCGCGCCTTGCCCATCGCGAGCCGCTGGTCCACCACGCCGCCCTCTTCGAAGCGTGCGATCTTGACCGCCAGCGCCTTGCCGTCGCGCAGGGCCACGATCGGCCCGTGGCGGGTTTTTGCGCAGCCGGAAACGCCGGGTCTCGAACCCGGCGTCCGTCTTGACCTTGATCTCGTCCGTCCACTCGGTCGCGGTCCGGTAGCCGCCGCCGTAGCGGTAGGCGAGCGGGTTCTCGGGGTCGTCGAAGGTCTCGACATAAACATCCGCGGTGTCCGCGTGGTTGTTAGTGTGGCTCCAGCCCAGGTGCCGTTGTGCCCGGACCGGGGATAGAAGGTGCCCAGGATGGCGAAGCCGGAGATGTTCCAGCCCTCCTCACTGTGCAGGTGCGCCTCGTAGCGCTGGCCGCCCCCGAAGAAGCCGACGTGCGGGTTGATGAACAGCATCGCGTGTCCCGACGCGCGCTCTTGGCGGGGCTGACGGCCCATGTTCGACCCGGCCGGCGACTCGGGTTCCCGCCACGTCCGTCGCGCGCACATCCTCGAGGCGCAGGTCCGCTCGCGCGGCCGCACGCCCTTGCTCGGGGGCCGCCGCGCGCGGCTCTTCGAGCTTCAGGCCGAGGCTGCTGAAGGTCCCGCCGGAAACGCCGCGGTTCATCGCGAAGATGTGCCAGGGTTCGAAGTGCGCGAGGAGTCTCGGCTTGACCTGCGGGCTGCGCGCGAGGAAGTAGTTCAGGCCGGCGGCGAAGGCATCGCACAACTGTCGCGTGCCGGGGCTGGCGCGCCGGTACTCCGCCATCGATAGTTTCGTCACCTCGAAGGCGCGGCGCGCCAGATCGCCCAGCAGCCGCTTTTCGCCGTACACCTCGGACGCCCGGCCCAGCGCGTGGATGTAGTCCTCTTCGATCTGCAGAAGTTGTCTTCGGCCTGCGCGTACATGAGGCCGAAGACGACGCTCGCGTCGGTGGGCCCCGTAGACGTGCGGTACGCCGTACGTGTCGCGGTAGATCGTGACCGAGCGCGCGATCTTTTCCGCCTCCGCCTGCAGGTCCGGAGCTTTCACCATGACAGTTTCACCTTGGGTACGATAGAAATAGATGCCGTTCCCTTGCACAGCCACTTCAAGCAACTGTTGTAGCTCGGGTGGCAGGGGCAGAGCCGACCACGCACGCCAGTAGCGCCCCAGCATCGTCCACGGTTGCAGCCAGACCGCTCCGGAACTCCTCACTGGCCTTCCCGCCGGCTTTATACCTCAGCCCCGACCTGAAGTCAACGAAGTACCGTTAGTAACCCGAAAAGGGAGAAGAGCATCGCGAATGAAACCACACCCAAGGGCCACTGCACGCGTGCCATTGGCGGCACTTGGGCATGGTGGTTACCCCTCTCATCCCGCCTGACCCAGGCCCACAGCGAAAAATTTCCCGTTTCTTCCTGGCTGACCCTTGACGAAAATACCCCAGTGGGGTATATTACATTGAAATCTTACCCCTAGGGGGTATATGCCTCACTTGAAAGGGAGCATGAGGTGAAAGCCGATGAAAAAACCTATCGTTGCCACAGCCGTTACGCTGCTTTCGCTCGCACCGGCTGCCCTGGCGCAGCATGGGCACCACAAGGAGCCCGGTGCGCCACGCGCCGTGGCACCAAAGAACGCCCTTCCCATACAGGGCACGCGAGCGGTCACGGTGCACACCCGGCCGAGGGCCGTGTGCTCCCGCCCTTGCCCAAAGACCTTCCGGCGTGGCTGGACAACAAGGACACAAACCACATCTACCGGCGGCGGGGCGCCTATAACGACGACATCTATAACGTGCCCAGTCTCGCCTACGACCTGAACGGGGTCGCCGTCGGCCACGCGATGGCGTACGAGGACCTCATCACCAGCAAAGCCGACCGTCTGGAAGTCCACACTTTCGGCCGCATAAACCGGGTGCTGAAAAACCCGCCCAAGCTCATGCCGGACGAGCGGTTCATCTCGCCCACCTTCGGGCGAAGATACGGCGTCTTGGAGCAGGTCTTTGACTGGACCCATATCCTCCACGCCCAGATCGTGGATGTCCTTGCGAGCACAGAGCTCACGCAGGAGGAGAAGGACAGGGAGGTTGAGCGGCTCTACCAGTTCTATAACACGAGCGTCCCGTACGCGATCACACCGCTCCCGATGAACATGGGCTACCTCGACGGCCATCCTTACTCGAGGCCTTCCGGCAGAAGTACCCGAAGGTGAACGGTCTTTTCTGGGGCTACCACTGGCTCCAGGGCGCGATGCACGACCTCCTCTGGGGAAAGACGCTCGAGGAGCAAAAGAGGGCGTACGAGGCGCTCGGAAAGCAGTACCACGAAGCCGAGCTCTACCGGACAGACCGGCCGTTCATGCCGATGTTCGCCGAGGTGAGCCCTAGGTTCGCGGCGAGGTACCCGCACATCGCGAACACCTTCGACAATCTGCACATGCTCCATGATCTCGTGAACGACATTTTGGCCAGCGACTGGATGACGGGAGCAGCAGAAAGAAGAGCAGATAAAGCGCGCCGTCTGGCTCGTCTCCGCCGAGGCGCATAAGGGCGAAAAGCCCGGCGACGTAAAGGAGGAAGGCGGCCTCCACGATCACCGCTTCCTGGAGGGGGTGCCCGGAATGGGACTTATGCCCGGGGGACATCACCACGCAAGCGGGCACGGAGGCCGCAACGAGATGACGGGCCACGAAGGGCATGCGGGCACGCCGGCCACGGGCGGCACCAGATGCCAGAAGGTGGAGGCCAGTGATGAAAAGATCAGTTCTCCTGCCGCTCCTTCTGAGGGCCGTGCTCTTTGTGGCGGCCCCGCCGCAGAGGCGGTAGATCACAACAACATCGACGCAGGCCGCCCCTTACGCTTCGATGACGCGGACTCCATCGCCTACCGGGAGCGAGCACTTGAGTTCGGGCTTGGCGCGTTCTCCCGGCGGGGGAGCTCTCTTGGACTTGGAGGGCGGCTCGAGTACCTGTACGGGTTTGCGCTCAACTCGCACATAAGCTTCGATCTCGATGCCTCCGTGGGCGGCAGGGCGGACTCCGACGACACCCGCGCCGACCTGGATGAGGTGGGGGTCGGCTTGTTTCACAACTTTAACCGCGAGTACGGCAGCACCCCGGCCTTTGCCCTCCGAGGGGACGTGTTCTTCCCCACAGGCCGGGGCGGGGGTGGGACAGAGTACCGGCTGCGCGGGATCTTAACTAAAAGCGTGCGGCAGTACGACCGCCTGCACCTGAACCTGGACGCCCATTTCGCGCCGGGCGCAGATCATCATGAGCGCACGTTCCGTCCGGCCCTGACACTCGGCTATAGCAGGCCGCTTGGCTACCCGACCCGCTTTAACCGCACAGGGCTCGCCGAGGTGTCTGTAGTGCAAAGCGGAGAGAAGGGGGGGGCGGTCGCATCCGTGGGGCTGGGCTTAAGGGAGCGGGTCACGGTCACCTCAGTCCTCGATGTGGGGCTGCAGGCGGATGTCGCCGCCGGGCGCGAGGAAGTGCGCCTCGTCGTCGGCTACTCAAGTGCGTTCTGATTCGCGCGCAAGGGGGGCAAGCTCCCCCTTTGTTCACAGAGGGCTGGAGGGGGTTTGAGCCGTGTGGCCCAATTTCATGCGCTGGCAACGTTGTAGACCCCTTGACAAACATACCCCTCGGTAGTATATTCTAAATAGACAAATACCCCTACCCGGTACGGGTTTCATTGAAGAGAGAGGACCACGGTGAAAAGCGAAACGAAAGGCAGTGTCCAGAAGCGGCTCAACCGGATCGCCGGCCAGGTCGCGGGCATACAGAGGATGGTCGAGGAGGACCGCTACTGCGTGGACATCCTCACCCAGGTGGCGGCCGTGCGCTCGGCGCTCGACGCCATGGGGGTGGAGGCTCCTGACGGATCACATCGAGGGATGCGTGGTCGGTCACGGTACCGGCTCCGAGCACCACTGCGCCAAGGCAATGACCCAGGACGAGCTCGTCGACGAGGTGCGGGTCTCCCTAGGACGGTTTCTGAAGTGATCACGCTCTTTAGAGGAGAGAAGACAATGGCAACGACGACCCTGTACAAAGGGAAGTTCGACGCCGACCCGGCCCGCTGCGCCGGCGGCGCGGAGAAGTAAAAGGCGACGGGCTCGTAGTGCGCCGCTCACGACGGGCGGAGTTTGAGCCTGGAAGCGAGGAAGTCAAAATGAGGACAGTAACACAGCGACAAGTGACGGATCCCGTCTGTGGCATGGAGATAGATCCGGCGACGGCCGCGGGACACAGTGATCACAACGGGAGCACGTATCACTTCTGCTCGGACTCGTGCAAGCAGAGGTTCGATGCGGACCCGGCCTCGTACGTACAGGCTTCGACCCCCACCCGGGAGGGCGTCCCTTCCCGGCGGAAGCAAGCGGCGCGCACGAGGCGGCGGCGACATCCGGCGGAGGCGGCGAGCGCCTGGACCTTACCGTCACGGGCATGACCTGTGCGGCCTGCGCCCGGCGCATCGAAAAGCAGGCTGAGCCGTGCCCCCGGTGTGCGCGGGGCGAACGTGAACTTCGCCACCGGTAAGGCGACCGTGGAGTACGACCCGCAGGCGACCGGGCGTCCGCGAGGGCTCATGGGCACGGTGAAGGACACGGGCTACGGCACCGCGGGCACCAAAGAGGCGGAGTTCCTCCTGGACGATTCGGCCCGACCCGCGGGCTCCGCACAGCCGCTCGAGCACTACCTCCGGGGGCGCCGAGGAGTGGTCAGCGCAAGCTTTAACCTGGCGAGGATGACCGTGGAGGTCGAGTACCTCGCCGGCATGACGGACGCACGCGCCCTCCGACGGGCCGTCGAGGATTTCGGCTACCGCGTGCGTGAGATCCCGGACGGCGGTGCCGGGGAGGGCGCCCAGGACACGGAGCAGGCGGCCAGAAAGGCCGAGTACACGGACCTTCTGCGTAAGTTCCTGGTTGCCGCCGCTTGTCGCTGCCGGTGCTCGTGATCGCGATGTCGCATGGGACGATCTCGTGGCTCGACTTCCCGGGCGTGAACTGGCTGCAGCCTGGCGCTCACGACCCCGGTCGTGTTCTACAGCGGCTGGCAGTTCTACCGGGGTGCCTGGGCCGCGCTCAAGCACCGCTCCGCCGACATGAACACGCTGATCGCGGTCGGCACGGGAGCCGCCTACCTGTATTCGGTCGCGGCCACCCTCTTCCCCGGCTTCTTCGCCGGAGCGACGGGGCAGGACCCGATGGGCATGGCGGGGCACGCCGGGCACGGCGCCACGGCGGCGCCGAGCGCGCCGGTCTACTTCGAGGCGGCGAGCGTGATCATCGCGCTCATCCTCCTGGGCCGGCTCCTGGAGTCGCGCGCTAAAGGACAGACCGGTGAGGCGATCCGCCGCCTGATGGGCCTTCAGGCCAAGACGGCGCGCGTCGTCCGCCAGGGGCGGGAGAGGGACGTCCCGGTCGAGGAGGTCGAGCCCGGTGATGTGGTGCTCGTGCGGCCCGGCGAGAAGGTGCCCGTTGATGGCGTGGTCTTGGACGGGGCCTCGGCCGTCGATGAGTCGATGCTCACCGGCGAGAGCCTGCCGGTCGAGAAGAAGGCGGGTGACGAGGTCTTCGGCGCGACCCTCAACAAAACGGGCGCGTTCCGGTTCACCGCGACCAAGGTCGGCAAGGACACGGCGCTCCAGCAGATCGTCAAGCTGGTGCAGGATGCGCAGGGGCAGAAGGCGCCCATTGCCCGCCTGGCGGACGTCATCAGCGGCATCTTCACGCCGATCGTCCTGTCCATCGCGGTCGCAACGTTCGTGCTCTGGTACGTGCTGGCGCCAACGGAGGTGCGCTTCACTCTGGCGCTCGTGAACTTCGTGGCGGTGCTCATCATCGCCTGCCCCTGCGCGCTCGGGCTCGCGACGCCGACGGCGATCCTCGTCGGCACGGGCAAGGGTGCCGAGAACGGTGTGCTTGTGAAAGGCGGCGAGGCGCTGGAGACGGCGCACAAGCTCCAGACCATCGTGCTCGACAAGACGGGCACGATCACCGAGGGGAGACCCGCGCTCACCGATGTCGTCGCTGCGCCCGGCATGGCGGAAGACGAGCTCTTGCGGCTTGCGGCCTCGGCCGAGTTCGGGAGCGAGCACCCCCTGGGTGAGGCCATCGTTCGGGGTGCGCAGGAGCGAAATCTATCGCTTGGTGGGGCAACAAGCTTCCGCGCCTTGGCCGGGCACGGGATCGAGGCGGAGGTCGAAGGAAAGCGCCTGCTGCTCGGGAACGCAAAGCTCATGCGGGAGCAGAATGTCGCCCTGGCCGGTTCGGAAGAGCGTGCCGGCGCCCTGGCCGAAAACGGCAAGACGCCGATGTATGTGGCGGTGGACGGACGGCTCGCAGGGCTTCTCGCCGTGGCCGACCCTGTAAAGCCCGAGTCGAAGGCGGCGATCGCGGCACTCAAACGCCAGGGTCTCGAAGTCGTGATGATGACCGGCGACAACCAGAAGACCGCTGACGCCGTGGCGCGCGAGGTCGGCGTGGACCGGGTCCTCGCCGAGGTGCTGCCCGAGGGGAAGGCCACGGAGGTGAGGCGCCTCCAGGAAGAGGAGAAGCGCGTGGTCGGCATGGTCGGGGACGGCATCAACGACGCCCCGGCGCTTGCGCAGGCCGACGTGGGGATCGCCATCGGGACCGGAACGGACGTGGCGATGGAGGCTTCGGACATCACGCTCCTTAAGGGCGATCTCCGGGATGTGGTGACAGCGATCGCCCTCTCGAAGGCCACGCTTCGCACGGTGAAGCAGAACCTGTTCTGGGCGTTCCTCTACAACACGATAGGGATCCCTGTTGCGGCGGGGCTCCTTTACCCGATGACGGGGTGGCTTCTTTCGCCCATCATCGCGAGCCTCGCCATGTCACTTTCGAGCGTGTCGGTCGTGACAAACAGCCTGCGGCTTCGGGGCTTCAAGGCTCCGGTCGCCGCACGCTACAGAGAGGAGGTCTAGGATGGATGCAAGTGAGATCGGGGTGGTTTTGGGCGGCGCGGCGCTGATCGCGTTTATCCTGTGGTATTTCTTCGGGGAGCGCGAGAAGGTGGCCGCCCAGGCGGACGCCTCGGGCGTGCAGCAGATAAAGGTCACCGTCAAGGGCGGCTACTCGCCGGACGTCATCGTGGTGAAAGAGGGGGAGCCCGTGCGGCTCGACTTCTACCGGGATGAGACAAGCGGGTGCAGCGAGCAAATCATCTTCGGCGACTTCGGCATCGCGCGGGATCTCCCCGCCTACAAGACGACGCCGATCGAGTTTACGCCGAAGAAAGCAGGAGAGTTCACCTTCACCTGCGGCATGAACATGCTCCGCGGAAAGCTCGTCGTGCAGCCGCGGTGACGCGGTATGGCGCGTCATCTACGCGAACGGCAGGGTCGTATGGAGGGCTGACGCCAAGCCGTGAGGGATCGGAGCGACGCCGCAGGGCGACGGTCAATCCGGAACCTCCGGTCGCCCACGGCGGCGCCAGCCGTAGCTCACCAGAGCAAGGGCACCCGCCCCAAGGAGCGTGAGGCTTCCCGGCTCGGGGATGAGGGCCCCTGCGACGTTGTCGAGACCGAACCCCTCGCCGATCGGTCCCGGGATGTCCGTCCGTGATCTGAAGGCCACTCTGCCGATGGTATGGGCAGGGCTCGTCACGAACCCGAAGAAGCCCGTGTCGAGGCTCACCGGGACCGCGGCCAAGACCTCACCCGTTTCCAGTACCAGGTCAAGATCGAGTAGCTCGCCCGTCGCCGTCCCGAAGAAGTCGGCCCCCCAGCCAAGGAGGGGGGCGGCAAAGGTCATGTCCACGGTGGTGCCCCCGGAATTCGTGAACAGGGAGGCGTGCTTCGTGCCGTTATTATCCGGAAACTCGAACGCCGGCACGTCGATGAAGTTACGCAGGGCACCGCTCCCTGCCTGCCGCAGGGTGAAGGGACCGACGTCGACCGTCGCGGTTCGAAACGGCGTATCCACGGCGAAGCCCTCGAAGTCTTCGAAGAAGACTCCCGGGCTCCCTGCGGTGGCCGCCTCCCAAGCCGGCCGCGACGTGAAGACGGATACCTGCGCCTGAGCCCGGGCTAGGAAAGCGGCGGTCCCTGTGGCCAGAGCGGCGATCACCAGCAGCGGCTTCTTGGTGCGGTTCATGGGGGTTCCTTCCGTTGGCTGACGTTGAATGCTTTACTGAGGCGTCAATTCGACATCGCGGGTGATCGTCTCGCCAGAGGGGAGGGTCACCTCGGTTTCAAACGTGGCGTAGCCGGGCCGGGACACCGCCAGGGTGTACGTGCCGGGAACGTAACCGATCCCATACCCGCCGGCGCTGTTGGTGGTCGTGGGCGTGTTATTACCCACGAACCGGACGGTCGCCCCGGCGATCGGCTGCCCGGTGCGGGCGTCGCTTACCACACCTCTAAGCCTGCCCGCGTATGTCCCGTCAAACGAGAAAACCCACAAGCCGGATTGTCTGTCGCTGATCAAGATCTTGCCGGAGGGAAGGAACGGGTAAGCACCCCAGGCCCCGACGAAGCCGCTGACCCCCGGGTGTGTGTCGTAGAAGCCCGCTTCCACCGGCAGCGTCGGATCGGTGATGTCGATGATGCGCAGGCCTTCGCCGTAATGAGACGCATAGGCGAAATCGCCCAGGACATGGACGTTGTGGATGGTGGCCTGGGGGTGCGCGATGTACTCTCCCACTTGGGCGATGTTGCCGTAGTCTCGGATGTCCCAGACCCGCAAGCGGCCCCCAGGGCTGATCTCGTCGGTGGTGAGGAAATAGGAGCCGTCCTCCGTGAGCCAGCCGTTGTGCGTGAAGTTCCCGGAATACGTTCTTCGGGCCAGCACACGCGGGTTGCTCTTGTCGCTCACGTCCACAATGGAAAAGCCGCCGCCCAGCTCAGAGGTGTAAGCGACGTCATCCCGGATAAAGGAGTCATGAACATACCGGACATCGTAGACGCCGATCTGGGTGGGAAAGGCGGGGTCGCTGTTCAGGTCGAGGATGTTCATCCCACCCCGCGAATTGCTCGGCGGTCCGCTCGCCCCGTTGATAAAGGCGTAACCCGTTGCCCGGTCAATGAACAGCGTGTGCGCGTTGCCGACGGTGGCGTTATACGTGTTGACGAGACGAGCGCCCCGCGGCAGATCCGACAGGTCGATGATCTGAACGCCGCCGCCCGCTTCCGTGGTGACATACGCGTAGGTGGAAAAGGTCTGGATCTCGCGCCACGTCGAAGAGCGCCCCGGGATAAACGCCACCTCCACCAGGTTCGGGGGGTCGTTGATGTCTACGATCGATGTGCCGTTCTGGGCCCCAATGAGGGCGTACTCGCGGCCATCCGGATCGACATAGCCCCACACGCCCGCATAGTGGGGGTAGGGCGCATGGAACCTGCCGAGCAGCTGAACGGTCCGGCTGCCTTGCGCGTACGACGGACTCACCAGGCTCCAAACGAGCGAAAGGAGGGTAAGTGCCGCCAAGGCGGCCGTTCCCGATTTGGGGGGAATGCGCATCGCTTTCTCCTAACATTCGACAGCGGTGGCGTGCCAGGAAGAAGCCACGCCCGTGTGGATGGTAGACATTATCCCCAATACACGGGCAAGCAAAACCTTTTTTTGCGGGAAGCGCGCCGGGGACAGAAAAAGGGCCGGAGCGGTGATAGGTGCGCAGGTCACGTTTCTCTACTGGCTATACCAGTATCATGAGGAAAATCAGCCTGAACCGAGGAGTCTAAAAAAGTTTTATCGACAATAGAACGTTCCTGTGGTATGATTACGTACGGGAAGGTGAGGCTCACTTTCAGCCTGCCGAAGAGAGAAGTAGCTCGATGAATCTTATCCGTCGTATACGTCCTGAGAAGACCGGCGTCCGGGCGCCACTGGGTGACCTGGAGCTCGAGGTGATGCGGCACGTCTGGGCCTGCGGCGAGGCCGGGTGCCTCGGCGCCGAGGTGCAGGAAGTGCTCAATCAGAAGCGTCCCACCGCCCTTACGACCGTCCTCACCACCTTGGACCGGCTCCGGGATAAGGGTATCCTCGCCCGAGAGCGGGAGGGAAAGGCCTATCGTTACCGGGCGGCTCTCTCGGAGGAGGCGCTCCAGCAACGGATCGTAGAGGGGATTTTAGGCGATCTCATCGCTCAGTTCCCGAAGGCGGTCGCGGCTTACTTCGCCCAGCAGGGGCTAAGCCAGGGAGCCGAAAAAGGGGAAGCAGAGACGCTCACCGGCCTTGCCGAGCGTCTGAAATCGACGGGCACTATTTTAGAAGCTTCCAAAGAGGACGAAGGCGATGCTTAACCCCCCTCTTATCCTCGTAAGCGCCCTTTTCTTTTTGGCCCTCTCGTCTGTCCTGTACGTCGGCGCCTGGCTTTCGGCGAGGGCCATCCTTCGCTTCCGGAGCGGCCGGATTTCGCACGCGGCGGCGAAGTGGATTTTGATGAGTGCCCTCGTGCTTCCCCCGATCCTGGCGTTGGTCCCGACGCTCAGTGGCGCGACGCTTCATCACGTCCATGACGTGGCCGTTCTCGAGCATCACAGCATGATGTGCCGGGACATGTTCGTGCGCGTTCTCTCCGGGCAGAGCGTGACGGAAAGCGGAAGCGTAAGACAAATCACAGGCGCCGTGACAAGCGGCGGGGCTTGGTTCCTCGTCCTCGCAGGGCTTTTACTGGTTGCGAGACTTTTGCGTGCGACCGCCCGTTGTGAAAAAGATGTGTATCCTTACAGAGCGCACCATCGCCCCGTCTTTCCCAGGCGCTTGGGCGTGTAAGTAAGCACCTGTCCGGTCATTTCGCCCACCGCTTCTATGAGTGCCCGATACCGGCGGCTTACTCAAGTGTTGTCGGCTTTTGGCGCGCGCGGTGCGTGCTCCTCGAAGAGTTTGTGGCGGGTGCCACCGAGGACGATTCTCGATGCGGTGGTGGCCCACGAGGCGAGCCACCTCCGTGCCGGTGATGCGGGCGACGTTTCTGGTGGGCGCCCTCAACTGTTTTTTCTTCTACCTTTTGTCCGGTTCGTCTTCTGGGACGACGCTGGCGGGAAGAAGCAGAGCTTGCCTGCGATGACGCGGCCGTTTCCGTAACACGGCAGCCGCTCGTCACGGCTGCTGCGATCCTCAGGGCAAGCGGGATCCCTGTCGGGCTCCCGGGTTACGCATCCGCTCCCTGCCGTCACCTTAGCGTTTGCCGATGAGGCGGCCTGCTCACCGAGCGCGTCAAGCGTCTTCTCGCCCAGGCCCAAGAGGCGTCGCCCCCTCGCCTCGTGAAACATCAGCCCACGCGTTCGCCGGCTGGGCGGTGACCTTCCTCTTGCGGCGCTTGGCTTAACCGTTCCCTTTCGGCCGAAGCCGCCTGCTACGCCCACTGTAGCCTCGAGCCATCGCTCGCGTTCTGCATTAACACGGAGCCCGGCCCTCGTGCTGGAAACTTCCGCGCGACTCTGATATACTACAGACAATAGAACCGGATGGAGAACCCTCGTTGATGTGGGTAGTGCGTTTTCGAAAACGTGGGCAGCGGCCTTGTCCCTGCTGGTCTTTGCCCCCCCTCCTGGGCGCAGGGTCAAGCAGCCGTGGCCCCGCCCGCATCGCAAGTGCCGTCGGCAGATACGGTCACGTTCACACGGGCCGAGGCTATCCGGTTCGCCCTCAGAAACAGCCCGTTCCTTCGGGCGGCGGGTGAGCGAGTAGCGGCGGCCAGAGGGAACCTCGAAAGCGCGGGCGCACACCCGCCGCCGTCAGAGGCCAGCGTCGGCCCCTCCATCGGCGGCGAGTCGGCCACCCCGGTCCTGACCCAGGTGTTCGAAACGAGCGGGCGACGCGGCCGCGCACCGGCGTGGCCCGAAACGAGCTCGCCGCCGTCCAGCGCGAGGAAGACGTGACTCGGCTGGATCTCGTGCGGGATGTGAGTCGCGCCTACTTCGATCTGGCGCAGTCCGAGCAGAGCGTCACCCTGTTTACGGAGGTCGTCGATATCGCCCGGCGCACCCGCGACAGCGTGAGGAAGCAGGTGGACGTGGGGAGATTCCGGCCCAGGACCTGATAAAGGCGGAGACCGAACTGGCGCGCGCCGAATCGGATGACGACGGCCCGGGCGCAGGCAGAGACGAACCGGGTCCTGCTGAACACGCTTATAGGGCGCTTTCGCCGAGGCGCCGCTCACGGCCGCCGAGCCGCTCGCAATTCGCGCCTGTTTCCGCCGATCAGGCGACGCTCGTGGCCCAGGCGACGAGCCAGCGCCCGAGTTCGCGCTCGCCGAGGCGCGTGTCGCGGCCGCCCGCGAGAACGCACGCCTGCAGCGCGCCGATTATCGCCCCGACCTGGGCGTGAGCCTCCTCCAAAACACGGACGTGAAGAGCGAGGACTTCCTGCGACCCCGCTCGACCGGCGTCGGCTTCGGGCTGGTTTTCCCCCTCTTCGACACGGGCCGCATTCGCGGGCGCGTACGTCAGGCGGAATCCCAGGTGCGCGAGCAGGAAAACCTCCGCGCCCAGGCTCGGCTCGACGTGTCGCGCGACGTCGGCAACGCCTACGCGCGGGTTAAGGCCACCGAGACGCTGGTCACCCGCTATGAGCGGGATGTCCTGCCGCAAAGCCAAGAGCAACTTGAACAAAGCGCAGTTCGGCTACCAACGCGGCGGCACGACGCTTCTGGAGTATCTGGAGGCGCAGCGCACCTTTCGAAATACGCGCGCCGAATACCTGAGCGTACTCGGCGACAACGCCCGCGCTCGGGCAGAGCCGAGCGCGCCACGGGGCACGGACCGAACCCGTGAGGCAAGGGGACGAAATGAAAACCAGTCAGCAAAGATTTGGTGTGACGGGGGTGCTGTTGTTCACCCTGGCGGCGTTCGCTCCCGTGCCCGTTCATGCCCACGGCGGCGAGGACCACGGCGGCGCAGCCACCACTGCCGCCGCGCCTGCCGGCGCGGGCGTGCCCGAAACGCAGTTCGAGAACCGAAGTCATCGACACCAGCGCGAACGACCCGCTGCTCGGCACCGAGGCGCCGGTCGAGAACGCCACGGTCAAGGCGACCATAAAGCACGGCGACGAAGTCGTGCGGAGCGAAGCGGCGCACAAGGAAGAAGGCGCGCCGGCGTGTACGGCGTCCACGCCACGCTCGACGAGAACGGCGCGCACACCATGCGCTGGGAGGTCACGCCCAGGAACGGCCAGCCGTTCACGGTCGATTCCCCCTCCAGGTAGCCGGCGCGCCGGAGCAGGCCGCCCCGTTCCTTCGGCTGGCGCCTTCCCGCCGCGGTCGCGGCGGCCTCGCGCTGCTCGCCACCGTCTTCGTGCTGGGCCGCGCAAGCGGCGGCAACGGCAAAACGGGCGCGCGGCGGGGGCGCGGGCGACCACGGCCCTGCTGCTGGCCGGTTCGCTGGCCGCCCCGGCCGGTGGTCCCGTGTGGGCGCACGGCGGGGAGGACCACGGAAGCAGCGCCGCGTCCGGAGCGGCGGCAGCCGCCGGCCGGGTCGTTGACCTCAGGGGGTCGGCATCACGGCGACGCGGCGACCGCGACGCAGACCAAAACGGTCGGCCGGTACAAAGCGACGCTGACCGTCAAGGTCGTCAAGCCCGCGCCGCCCGACCCCAACCGCGTCCGGCTGACGGCCGCGCAGGCTAAAACCCTCGGCATCCAAACGGTCCCCGCTTCGGGCGGCCGGTTCGACACCGGCCTTTCGGTGACCGGATCGGTCCAGCCCGAGCCGGCCCGGCAGGTGACGCTGTCGAGCCGCGTGGCGGGACGGCTCCGCTCTGTCGTCGCCAACATCGGCGAGCGCGTCCAGGCCGGACAGATGCTGGCGACGGTCGAGTCGGCCGAGATCGCCGAGGCGCAGGGCGCGTACACGGCCGCTCTGGGGGAGGTGCAGTCGCGCGAGGCCGCGTACCGGCAGGCCCAGGAGCGGACGCGCATCGCCGAGCGGCAGCTCGCGCAGCAGCAGGAGTTGGCCCGCGCGGGTGTCTTCTCGCAGACGCCGCTCCAGCAGGCGCGCACCGCCGAGGCCGAAGCCGCATCCGAGCTTGCGACGGTGCAGTCCGAAGTCGCCGAGGCCCGCTCCCAACGGGCGCAGGCACAGGCGGACCTGGCCACGCACGCCCGGGCGCTCGAGCGGGTGAAGGAACTCTTCGAGGCCGGCATCCGGTCGCGGGCCGAACTGGAAGCGCAGGAACTCGAAGTCACACAGGACCGGGCGCGCGTCACAGAGGCTGAGGCGCTCGTCCGCCAGCAGCAGGCGCGCGTGCGGCAGGCCGAAACGCGGGCCGGCATCGCGGGACAGGCGGTCGCCCGCGAGCAGCGGCTCGCCCGTTCCGGTGTGCTGACCCGCCGCGAGCTCGTGCAGGCGCAGGGGGCGGTCGACACCGCCCGTCTCGAAGCCCGGCAGGCGCTGGCCGATCTGCAGGCTGCCCGGCGGGCCGTGCAGTCCGCCCGCGCGCGCCTCGCGGCGCTCGGCGCAACGCCCGGCGGCGGCAACACCGTCACGCTCACGGCCTCGATCGATGGCGTGATCACCGAACGCGACGCGGCGGTGGGCGAGACCGTCGATCCGGACAAGACGCTTTTCACCTTGCTGAACCCGTCAGTCGTCGTGGTCGAGGGCGACGTGTTCGAGCAGGACCTGCCGCGAGTGCGGGCGGGCGTCCCGGCCCGGATCACGACCGACGCCGCTCCCGGCAAAACGTTTTCGGGCCGCGTCAGCTACGTCGGCGCGACGGTCGACCCCGAGACGCGCGCCGCCCGCGCCCGCATCGCCATCCACAACCCGGGCGGCGTGCTACGTCCTGGCACGTTCGTGCGCGCCCTGCTCGTCACCAAAGCGCGCCGGGGAACGGTCACCGTGCCCGATGTGGCAGTCCAGGAGGACGCCGGGATGAAGGTCGTCTATGTCAAGACGGGCGACGGCGCCTTCGAGCGCCGCGAGGTGGCCGTGGGCGAGTCGGCGGGGGGACGCACGGAGATCAAGAGCGGCGTCGAGCCCGGCGAACCGGTCGTCACCACAGGGGCGTACCAGCTCAAGGTAGCGGGCAAAGCGTAGCGGCTTGGCGGGCCGGCAATCACTTCAACTGGGGTGAGCGGTCGGGCCGAAAGAAGCAAAACCATGCCGAGTGAATCGGCGTCACCAGAAAGGCACACCATGAACAAATCAGTGTTCTTCGCGGCATCGGCCCTTGTGGCCACGATCGCACTCGCGCCCGGAGGGGCCTATGCGCAGCACGGGAACATGCAGCACGGCGGGCATTCCATGAAAATGGGCACGAGCGCCATGCAGTCCCTGCGCTCGCTGCGGGGCAAGGAGTTCGATGTCGCGTTCTTATCGCAGATGATCGCGCACCATCAGGCGGCGCTCAAGATGGCCCGCGACGCCCGGCCGACTCTCAAGGACGAGCACGCTCAGGAGCACGCCCAGGAGATCATCACGAGCCAGACCAAGGAGATACGGGAGATGGGCGCACTGCTCAAAAATGACTACAAGACCGGGCCGACCGCGGCGCACATGCAGCGAATGCACGCCGACATGAAGGGCATGATGAGCAGGAAGCCCAGTGGCGACCGCATGTTCCTGGAGATGATGATCCCGCACCACCAGGGGGCGGTCGATATGAGCCGCCTCGCGCTCAAAAACAGCAGCAGCCCCAAGGTCAAGGCGCTCGCGAACCGGATCATCAAGGAGCAGGCGGCCGAGATCGCCGACTTCCGCAAAAGGCTGAGCCGAGGCGTGGGAAAAGGCCAGTCGCACAGCCACTAAGCCGCTGCCGGGTCTGGCCGGCCCTGAACCGTCGAAAGCAGACACGTCCATGCTGAACCGCGTTATCGAGTTCTCTCTCAAAAACCGGCTGCTCGTGGTATGCGCGGCGGCGCTCCTGCTCGTGTACGGCACGTTCGCAATATTCCCGTGGACGTGCTGCCCGACCTGAACCGCCCGACCGTCACCATCTTTACGGAAGCGCCGGGCCTCGCGCCGGAAGAGGTCGAGTCGCTGGTCACCTTCCCGCTGGAAACGCTCGTCAACGGCGCGGGCGGCGTCGAGCGCGTCCGATCCGCCTCGGGCATCGGGCTCTCGCTCGTCTTCGTCGAGTTCGACTACAACGCCGACATCTACCGCGCCCGGCAGATCGTGAGCGAGAAGCTCCAGGGCGCGAGTGAACAACTGCCGGAAGGCGTCACGCCGGTGATGGGGCCGATCTCGTCCATCATGGGCGAGATCATGCTCGTCGGCATGTCGAGCGATCGGGGCCGCCCGCCGTTCGAGGTGCGCTCGCTCGCCGACTGGACGGTGCGGCAGCGGCTTCTCTCCATCCCCGGCGTGTCGCAGGTGACGGTGATCGGCGGCGGCAGGCAGCAGTTCCAGGTGCTCACCAACCCGGCCAGACTCAAGCAGTACGGCGTGACGCTCGAAGAGGTGACCAAGGCCGTCGAGCAGGCCAACCGGAACACGGCGGGCGGCTTCCTGCTGCGGCCCGACACCGAGGCGCTCATCCGCAACATCGGGCGCGTCGAGAGCCTGGAGGACGTCGCAAACTCGGTCGTCACCGTGAAGAACGGCGTGCCGATCCTGGTCAAGCAGGTCGCGACCGTTCAGTACGGGCGCGGGGTGCTCCGGGGCGACGCGAGCGTGAACGCGGAGCCGGCCGTCATCCTGTCCATCCAGAAGCAGCCAGGCGCGAACACGATCGAACTTTCGGAAAAGGTGGACCGCGCGCTCGACGAGCTGCAAAGAACGCTGCCGGCCGACGTGAAGATCAACAAGGAAGTGTTCCGCCAGGAGCGATTCATCGAGGCGTCCATCGACAACGTGAAGGAGATCCTGCGCGACGGCGCGATCCTGGTCACGATCATCCTGTTCCTGTTCCTGCTGAACTTCCGCACGACCGCTATCTCGCTGACGGCGATCCCGCTGTCGTTTATCACGGCGGGGCTGGTGCTAAAGGCCTTCGGGCTGACCATCAACACCATGACGCTCGGCGGACTCGCCGTCGCCATCGGCGAGCTGGTGGACGACAGCATCGTGGACGTGGAGAACGTGTTCCGGCGGCTGCGCGAGAACAAGCATAGCCCGACTCCCAAGCCGGTGTTGTCGGTCATTTATCACGCCTCCGCCGAGGTGCGCAACAGCATCGTTTTCGCCACCATCATCGTCTTCATTGTGTTTTTGCCGCTCTTCGCGCTCGAGGGCGTGGAGGGGAAAATCTTCCTGCCGCTCGCGGTGGCCTACGTGACCGCGCTCGCGGCCTCGCTCGTCGTGAGCCTCACGGTCACGCCCGCGATGTGTGCGTACCTCCTGCCCAATGCCAAGATCATGGAGCACGAGAAGGACTCGTTCGTGGTCCGCTTCCTGAAAAAACACGACGAACGGCTGGTGCGCTGGGCGCTCCGACACGCGAATACAGTGATGGTCGGGACGGCGCTTCTGGTGCTGACCGCGGGCGGGTTGTTTTCGTTGATGGGCAAGGAGTTCCTGCCGCCCTTCAACGAGGGCACGTTCACGGTCACCGCCGTTCTGCCGCCCGGCACCTCGCTTCAGGAGAGCGACCGCATCGGGCGGGCCGTCGAGAAGACGCTCCTCGATATCCCGGAAGTCGAAGGCACGGGGCGGCGCACGGGCCGGGCGGAACTGGACGAGCACGCCGAAGGGGTCAATTATAGCGAGATCGATGTGGAGCCGAGGACCGAAGGCGGCGACAAGGACAGGCTCGCCGCCGACATCCGCGCGCACCTGGCCGACTACCCCGGCGTGGACGTGAACGTGGGCCAGCCGATCTCGCACCGCATCGACCACCTGCTGTCGGGCGTGCGGGCGCAGATCGCCGTGAAGATCTTCGGCGACGACCTGGACGCGCTGCGCAGGGCGGCCGCCCAGGTGCAGGGCCAGATGGCGAGCGTGCCGGGTATCGTGGACCTCGCCATCGAGCAGCAAGTCGAGGTGCCGCAGGCGCGGATCGATATCGACCGCCAGGCGGCGGCCCGCTACGGCCTGACCGTCGGCGAGATCGCCGAGGCGCTCGAGACCGCCTTCAACGGGCGCGTCGTGTCGCAGGTGCTCCAGGGCCAGCGCACCTACGACCTCGTGGTCTGGTTCGACGAGGCGAGCCGGAGCGATCTCGCCGCGATCCGCTCGACGCTCATCGACACGCCGACAGGCGCGAAGGTGCCGGTCGGGCAGGTGGCGAGCATCCGGGAGGGCGGCGGGGCGAACACGATCAACCGCGAGAACGTGCGGCGGCGCATCGTCGTCCAGGCCAACGCCCAGGGGCGCGACCTGAACAGCGTCATCCAGGAAGTCCAGGCCAAGATCGGGCAGAACGTCCGGCTGCCGGAGGGCTACTTCGTCGAGTACGGCGGCCAGTTCGAGTCGCAGCAGTCCGCCTCGCGTCGACTGCTCGTGATGGGCTTATTTTCCATTGTCGGGGTGTTCCTCGCCCTGTTCATGGCCTTCAAGTCGATGCGGGCCGGGCGAACTCGCTCCAGATCATGGTCAACCTGCCGCTCGCGCGTCGGCGGGGTCATCGCGATCTTTCTCACGGGCGGCACGCTTTCCATCGCCTCGATGGTGGGCTTCATCACCCTGTTCGGCATCGCGACGCGCAACGGCATCATGATGGTGTCACACTACATCTACCTGATGCGCGAAGAGGGCGAGCGCTTCGGCGAGCACATGATCGTGCGCGGCACGCTCGAGCGTTTGTCGCCCGTCTTGATGACCGCGCTCGCCGCCGCGCTCGGCATGGTGCCGCTCGCGCTCGGCGCCGGGCAGACGGGCAAGGAGATCCTGCACCCGGTCGCCGTAGTCATCCTGGGCGGCCTCGTCACGGCGACCATCCTCGACCAGATCGTCACCCCCGCCCTGTTCCTGCGCTTCGGGCGCAAGGAGTGGGAGAACTACGAGCCGGGGGCACCGACCCATGCGGAGGAAGAGATCGAGCAGATCGAGTTCGACGACCACCTGCCCCGAAACGGCAGCAACGGTCATAGCGGCCGCCATGCCGAAGACCGGCACGCCGGGGTCGCGCAGCCGGAGTGAATGGGCTGACCAGCCCAACGAAACAGCGAGCTAAAAGGGGTTTGGAGATAATGAACGCAGCACAGATCGCCGGAGCCGCGCTAAGAGTGGCCGCAACGGTAGCCGTGATAGGCCCGAGCCTCACGCCAGGAGTACACGCCCAGGGCACGGATAACAGCCCTGCTGGCAAGAAACAGGCGGCGAGAACAACTGGGACATCCAGCCGCCCCGCAAAAACGGTGCGTAAGCCTCAGGATCCGCAAAACGCCCTCTTTTTGACGCCAGGCGGCCTTTATACTGAAGCGGACATCAAGGCGAACGGGCGCAAGACGGTGGCCAAAAGTACCCGGACTTCATGGCCCAGCATGATGCCAGGCCTAAGCCGGGGGAGCGCGTCTGCCCGGTCACCGACACCAAGGCCAACCCGAAACTCACCTGGGTCGTCGGAGGAAAAACGTACCAGTTCTGCTGCCCGCCCTGCATCACCGAGTTCGTCGCGAAGGCCAAGAAGGATCCCACGTCCATCAAGCCCCCGAAGCTTACGTCAAGAAGTAAGGGAGAAAGCCTAAAAGCACATGAGACGTGCCCCGGCATTTCGCAGCGCTTGGAGACCGTCTGAAAAGGGTTGGTGATCCGCCTCTTTCGGGGAAGAGACGGGTATGACGCCACCCGTCATGGCAGTTATGACGGCTACGAACTGGCCAAAATGCATCACGGGAACGAGTGCCCGGGCTACTTAGTTTTCTGTCTTTGCCTCGATGGCGGCGACCAGCGCGTGGAAACGCTGCTGAGAGGCGGCGCTCAGCGCCCTGGCCTGTGCCACCTTTGCCTGGATCGCGGTAGACCCGAAGAGAGCGCCACCCCGCATCCGTGCCTGGTCCAGGCGGAGGGCTTCCTGGAAGGCCGTTACCGCCTTCCGGTCCGCTTCTTGAAATTCGGTCAGCAGCAGAGAGATCTCCGGGTCGGCGTGCAGATCGATGCCCTCCAGGAGTTTGGCGCAAACGTTGATGCCCTCCGACCAGTGATAGCGGCTCGTCATAGCAGTCCATGTCCCTTCTGATAACGCAGGCGTTTGTTGCTGTCCGGCACAGCGGGCGTTTTCCTGCCCTCGCCGCGCCAGCGGTACTCCCCTGTCGATACCATTATCGGAAGCGTCGCCGACGAGGAACACCCCAGCGTCGCCACCGCGCTGCGCCTGCCACCGAACCGCCCGGCGCCCTGCGCATGTTCGGCGACACGTCCTGGCTGTGGTAGAAAGGCTGTCGTGCAAGCGTTATCCCGTCACGGGGCGGTCACGCGCAGGGGCGCCACGAACTCCGCCTTCTGCTTGCCCACCTCGTCGGTGGCGCTGATGTGCAGGCGGAACTCCCCGACGCGGTTCAGCACGAGCAGGCCCTGGAAGGCCATCGACTCGATCTGGGTGATCCGCCCCGCGTCCCCGGGAGCCACCTCGGCCCGCATCGGTCGGGGCATCAGCGGCTTACCCCCGGTGTCCAGCACCTGCAGGGTGAATACCACGCGGGGACTGGCCTTGGCGCGCTCGAAGCCCACCGCCGCACACCGGATGTGGAGCGTCTGGCCCAGGGTGCCGCCCGCCGCGCACGCGATCTCGCCCGCCTCGTCCCGGGAGAAGCGCAGCTTCACCAGGGCGAAGGCGGGCTCGGTACAGGTCAGTTCGCGCTCGAAGGAAGCGGTGCCCGCGCCCAGCTTGTCGCTGATGCTCACGCGCAGCCGGTAGTCGCCGGCCGGCGTGTCGGGCCCGAAGCTCACCCGGGCCGTGCCGGGCAGCGTCTGGCCGCCCAGGGCGAGAATGCCCCCGATGGCTTCCTTGTTATCGATCAGGGCCTTGCCGTCGGCGTCGGTTACCTGCAGCCGCAGCTCCGCCTGGGCGCGGCCGTCCTGGTCGGTGCGGATGCCGGCGATCCTGTAGCGGAAGACGATCTCGTCACCGGGGGCCACCCGCAGCGACGTGCGCTGCGGGCCAAGCGGCCCGTGGGCGGCCTGGACGTCGCGGATCTCCAGATCGGCCCAGGCCGGGGCGGCCAGCATCGTCAGGACCAGCCACGGGCAGACGGCACGCAGCATCAGGGAACCCTCCTTTGTTGTCGACCCGCAGGGCGTCATGGTTTCTTACCCTCCCGGGGCAAATGTACGACAAGGCGCATCAGTTGTTGCTTCAGCCGGTTGAAACCCAGTTCGTCGAACAGCCCGAGGAGGTCCGCCGCGGGCAGAGGGCGGACGCGGGCCGCTTCCAGCGAGAACGCGATGTCCGGGTCCCGCTCCAGCGTCACCAGCCGGCGCGACAGCCCGAGGTAGGGGCGCGCCTTTTCCAGGTTCTCCCGCCACCAGCCCCGGACCTGATCCAGGTTCTCCAGGACCCCCTCCAGCGATCCGAACTGCTGCAGCAGCTTCGCCGCGGTGCGCGGACCGATCCCGTCCACGCCCGGGATGTTGTCCACGGCGTCGCCGGTCAGCGCCAGAACATCAACGACCTGGGCGGGGGAGATGCCTTTTCTTTCCCGCAGCGACGCCACATCGGTGATCACCCCGGTGTGGATGTCGAAAAGGGTGACGCGGTCGCCAAGGAGCTGCTCCAGATCCTTGTCCCGCGAGACGATGCGGACGTGGACGTTGCCCCGCGCGGGGTCCTGGAGGATGCGGTCGGTGAGCGTGGCGATCACGTCATCGGCTTCCAGGCCCGCTTTGCTGATGACTGGTATCCCGAACAGGCGCAGCAGTTCCACGATGCGCGGGATCTGCCGATGGAGCGGGTCCGGCGTTGCCGCGCGATTCCCTTTGTACCCGCGAGCGGGCCCGCGCACCGGGGGGGCCTCCGCCGGTGCGCCTTCCGGGGCTTCGGCGGGAGGGCCCCCGGGCAGGGAAAGCCCCTCGGGCGGCCTCGTTCCGTCGGGGGCGTACTGCGCGTAGAGCTCGTCCCGGAAGGTGCGGCCCGGCGCATCCAGGGCGACCGCGACATAGTCAGGCTGGAACTGCGTGAAGAGCTTGAGGAGCATCTGGGCGAAGACCAGGACGGCCTGCGTCGGCTCGCCGGTGACGGGGCTGTGCAGGGGGCGCCGGATGGCATAGTAGGCGCGGAAGATCGCGGCGTAGCCGTCGATAAGGTAGAGCGTTTCCGGGGCCGGCTTCGGCGCGGCGCCTTCGCCCGCCCCCGCTGTCGCGCCCGCGACGGCCGCCGCTTCGCCCGTTAACTGAGCACCCATGATCGGTCGCACCCCCGTCAACCCTAAGTTCTCCGGGCCGGTCCCGGATACCTGCTTGTGCCTCCGGGATACGGATCCGGCTTTTCTGGGTAAATCTCAGCGAGCCACCTGCCCCGAGCTACTCGGAGGCGGCAGCCATCAGGAAGTAAAAGTATGGCAGCCGCGATCCCCATTGAGGCCACCATCTCGCAGGTGGCCGTCGGCGGGCAGACCCTTTACACGGCCATCGTGCGCGACATCACCGAGCGCCAGCACCTGGAGACGGAGCGGGAAGCGCGGCACGAGAAAGACCGGTGGATTGCCGAGTCGCTGCAGCGCTCGCTGCTTCTTGCGCCGCCGGAAGAGCAGTTCGCGGGCCTTTCCGTGGCGACCGTCTATGAAGCGGCTTGGGATGAGGCCAGCGTGGGCGGGGACTTCTTCGACCTCTGGCGGGCGAGACCCCCGTCGGTGCTCTCCGGGAGACCGGGCGGGCTATTCTCGAGGCGGCGCGGGAGTTTGCCGGAGGCGCACTCGGCGATGATGTCTGCCTCCTGCTCGCCCGCCGTAAGTAGTTCCTCGCCGGAACCCCCTTCCGCCGCCGGCCCGGGCTTTCTCGTAGAGAACCGCTACTCCTACCGGGTTGTTGCGCCGGCGGGTGTCTCCCCCGCCGCGAATAGGTGGGCGTAGGCGGTCTTGATCGTGTTGAGGTCTCTGCGGCTCGGAGTCTGCGGGCGCGGCGTCGCGAACGAGGGGCCGCGGGAGACGTAGCGGACCGTCACGCCGTACATCAGGTCGTCCGGGTCGTCGCTGTGGCCGCTGATGCCCAGCGCGTGACCCCACTCGTGCGCCGCGACCTCCGACATCCCCTCCGCCGAAGCGCCGCCGGTCGCCAGGTCGATGCGCACCCGCTCCAGCCAGGCGCCGCATGCGACGGACGTGGTCCGGCCGAGCGTGCCCGGGCCCGGGGGCAGGTGCGCGCCGGGGTGGAAGCGGATGGTGACGTCGGCGTCGGCGGCGGAACCCACCACCGTATACCCGAGAACCCCCTTCGTGGCCTTTGCCCACTGATCGAAGCCGGCCAACACCTGCCTTTTGCGCTCGGCGGTGTACGCGCCGGCGGTTTCGAAGAAGACCCGGACGGGGAAGCGCTCCCAGCGGTGCAGGGCGGACATCTGCGGACCGCCCGCGTAGTTCGGCAGGTACGCCGCGGCTGAGGGTGCCGGCTCCCCCGAGCGGGCGCCCGCTCGGGGGAAGAGCGCGAGCAGAAAAACGAGCAGTGGATAAGGCCAGGTGTGCATGGTAGGTTGGTGCGGCGGGAAAGATGGGGCACGGCGCGGCCCCGCCGCCGCTGGATGTGTGCCCCTCCGAAAACAATACGCGGCCGGGGAGAGTTGGTTCCCGGGTCGCCCTTGACCACCGGTACGATTGGCTTATCGGGGCGGCGCTACCGCCCGGATCCGTTGCGGGACGATGCTTCGAGACGGTGCGCCAGATGCGCTGGCCCGACGGGGTCACTTGCCCGCACTGCGGCTCAGCCCAGGTCTACACGCGCGGCAAAGACGAAAAGCACCCCGAGCGGCAACGCTATCCGTGTGGCGGTCGCTCGCGGCAGTTCGACGATCTGACCGGCACGATCTGGTCAGCCATCACCAGCCACTCAATCGATATAGAGGCGGCGCTGCGCTGCGTTGTAACAAGCCAGCACGTTGCGTGCTACGGGTCATTGCTCCTATTGTTGCACCAGCAGGCCCAGCGCCGTAGGACTGTTCACGCCGACGGTATTTTCACCTTGTGCAGCGAGACGACGTACGGCGGCATAATCGATCTTGGCGTTATGGCGCTTGTCGACGGGAATGTGGCGGCACACCTGGATGGCGTCGATATACGCCCAGGACAGGGACTCCTGCAAAGACGCAAGGTCAGCCCTAGCGGCTGCAGGACGCAACTCGATGGCCAGAATCCGCCGCTGCCCGCAGGATACGACGGCTGCCCGGCGGACGCTGGGGTGGTAGTGCGCGGCGCACTCGGCGGCGAAGGGATAAAGGACGCCGCGGCTGTCTTCGATCCGGGCGTCACAGCGGCCGAGAAGCCACAAGCGGCCTTCCGCGTCCAAGTAGCCCGCATCGCCCGTGCGGTGCCACGGCATGCCGTCCACACGAAATTTCGTCTCCGAATCGCCCCGCCCGTGCAGATAGCCGGGAAGGACATGATCGCCGTGGACCACGATCTCTCCGGCTTCGCCCGGCGGCAGGCAGTCCGCGGCAAACGCGCCGGGCGTGTAGGGACCAATCGGCCTGCCCCATCGGACGGGCAGAATCCGGAGCTCAATAGAGGCCTCGGGCGTCCCGGTGAGCAGTCCCCGCCCGCCGAGCATGGCGGTGGTGTCGGCGGGAGTCATCGCCTGATATTCCACGTGGGCAATGGGTTCGGCCTCTGTGGAGCCATAGACGGCGGTAATGACGGCCTTGGGAGCCATTGCCTGCAGCTTCTCCAGCGTGCGTGGAAAGATCGGGGCGCCACCGGTAAAAATACGCTGGAACTGAGGCAGAATTAGGCCTCGCGCTGCGCAGTGGTCCGCCAGGCGCTCCAGAAAGGCCGGAGAGGCTACGGCCCGTGTGGGCCCACAGGACTCAATCTGCGTGATGACAGGAGCGGGAGCGATGGCGCCGGGGAAACGCAGATCGGCGTCCGGGATCAGGCTGGTCATTCCCGAGGCGAGATTGGCCAGCACAAAGATCGGCAGCGCGGCGAGATCCACCGCGCCCGCCGTAAGGCCCAGCGTCTGTTCCAGCGCCCGATGCTGGGCCAGCAGGAAGCCGTGCGTGCGCAGGGCGGCTTTGGGGTGCCCCGCGCTTCCGCTGGTGAAGGTGAGCAGTGCGGGGCTGTCGGGCGTGCACGGGTGGATGGGCGTATAGGGGGACAGGCGCTCTCCGTGTTTCCAGGGTACCGTGCCGGGCAGCGGCGGCCCGAGCGCGAACCGCGCGGGGATGCGGCGCCACCGCCTCGGAGAAAACAGACCGAGGAGCAGGTGCGCGCGGGAGCCGGCGACCAGTGCCTCGGGGGGATACAGGTCGCAGCAGCGTTCCATCTGCCTTCTTCCCGCAGACGGGTCCAGAAACATGGCGACGAGTCCCAGCCGTAAGATCGCCGTCATCGCGATGTAGAGCTCGGCGGACATGGGGTGAAGGACCAGCACGCGGCTGCCCGGTGTCAGGCCGGCCTGGCACAGCAGCCCCGCGGCCCGGGCCGACGCGCGCTCCAACTCGGCGAAGGTCGTCGTTCGGCTCTTGCCGCGATGACGGTCGACGATAGCCGGAACATCGGGCCGGCGGGCGGCCTGAGTCTGCAGTACAGCGGCGATGTTCATGGGCATAAGGTTCGGGCAAAGAGCGCGTATCCGCGGATTGTTTGGGCGTAGCGCCTGCTCAGGTTGCCGGAGTTGTTGGCGTCGTGTATCAGGGCGTGGATGGCACGGCGGTAGCCAAGCTCCGCGGCGAGCGCGTGACTGCGCGCCACCAGGAGATTTCCGAGGCCGGCATAAGCGCGTCCGGGCAGGACCGCGACCGTCTTGACGATAACGGTGCGCCCCTCCTCGCCCCGCCGCGTTTCGAGCAGGTCGGGCAGGGCGAAGAGAAAGCCGACGCACCGACCGGCCTGCTCGGCGATGAGCACCAACTCCGGCCGCACAAAGGGAAGCAACCGGCGGTATTGCTGCCGGAACTCTTCGGGCGCCAGAGGATTGTAGAGAAAATTGCCCTCGAAGCTGACCGCCGCCACACCGTAGAGCGCGCGCAGATCGTCCTCCAAGCGCCGGGTGTCCAGGGGGCGCAGGCGGATGCCGTCCCCCGCGAGACGGCCGGCGACCTGCTCGAGACGCGGGTCCGAGAGCGTCAGGTCGTCGCACAGCGCCGAGCGGTAGTGCGCCAGCGCGGTGAAGCCTCCTTCGCGGAAATGGCCGGGCCAGTCGTCCGGGTTGTCCGGCTCCAAAAAGAAAACGGGCTCGGGGCCGCGCTCGGTCAGAAGGCGATAACGTCGCCACGTGCTGCCGTCCATCGGGCCGACGGCCAGGGTACAGCCGCGCGCGCGGAGCTGCTCGCCGGCATGCGCCAGCAGGCGGCGGGCGGCGGGCGCATCGCGGGCGGCATAGTGGCCGATCCGTCCCAGGCGGTGCCCGCCATAGGGCGGAGGGTTGCGCCACCAGAGGGAACAGCGCCCGCGCGTCTCCTCGTCGCCCCCAATCAGGAGCCAGTGGGCATCGGCGGCATGCCGAACCAGGTCCTCGGGGTCGAAGCGGGGCGCCCCGGCCACGTCTCCTCGACTCTGCAGTTCCTCCGGCGTGCGAATAAGAATCAGCCGCTCCATAGCGATCTCCCGGAGCCTCCTGTCACGCGTGCCGGAGCGCCTCCGCGATGGGGAGGCGCAGGGCCCGCCGCACCGGCAGCAAGCAGCCGGCTGTCGCCGTCGCGCAGCAGAGCAGGAGCGTCTGCAGCCCGTCGCGCAGACTCAGCTCGATCAGTATGCGGTAACTGCGCGTGATTCCGGGTGCGGGAGGCATGGCTATTCCTTCCCGCAGTGGTCCCGCGCAGAGGGCCCAGCCCACGAGTAGACCCAGTGCACCGCCAAGAGCGCCGAGCGTCGCCGCCTCCAGCAGGTGTCCCAGCGCGATTTCCCCGTTCCCGCTGCCGTTTGCCCGCAGCGTGCCGATCTCGGCCGTGCGCTCCATGACGGTCATCGAAATGATATTGACGATGCTGAGCAGGACCATCAGGAGCAGAATGCCCCGGATGAAATCGAACTGCGCGTCGAGCCAGTCCACGGCGTGTCGGTAGTAGACCGCGTCCAGGCTCGTCAAAAGGCACCCCTCCAGCCCCGGCAGCGCAACCGCCGCGGCGCGCGCGAAAGCGGGCCAGGCATCGACCCCGGAGAGGGCGACCGCGATGCTTTCCACGCGGTCGGTCGAGGAGCTTCTGGGCGACGGGCAGGGGGATCCGAAACGCGCGGTTATCGAACTCGTCGGAGCCCGTATGGAAGATACCGGTGACCCTGACGGCGGCGGCGTGCAGGGTGCCGTCCTCGTCCTGGGCGAGCAGCCGGATCTCGTCGCCCACCTGCGCGCCTAACCCCTGCGCCAGCCCCCGGCCAAGCACGATGCCCCGGCGGTTCTCCTTGAAGTCGCCCCCGGCGACGTAGTTCATCTGGTCGAAGAACCGCGCCTCCGCTACCGCCGTCGATGCCCCTTCCCCACGACCGACGACAGCCTGCCCGCCGCGGCCCAGGAGCATCGCGTTGACGCTGACCCGCGGGAACAGATCGACCACGCCCGGCAGCGCGCGCGGTCTTTCCAGCACGGAGTTCGGCCTGTCGATCCACTTCTCGGAGGGGCGCGCGTGCGCCTTCCCGATAACCGGCGACAAACACCTGGCCATGGCCCCAGCGCGCGCGATGGTGTTCGCCCGGTACTGGTTCATGATTCCCCGGTTGAAGCCCATAAAGACAAACAGCCCCGCCGCGCCCAGGCCGATGATGGCCAGCGCGGACAGCGAACGGCGCCGGTTCCGCAGGACATTACGCAGGGAAAGCTTGATCAGGAGGAGCGCGTGTCTCATGACGCCGTTACCTTTCCATCCGCGAGGGACACCACGCGGTCCGCGGCGGCCAGTATGCGCGGGTCGTGCGTGGAGAAGACGAAGGTCACGCCCCGCTCGCGGTTCAGCCGCTTCATCAGGTCGATCACCGCCCATCCCGTCGCCTGATCCAGGGATGCGGTGGGTTCATCGGCGAAACCACCGCCACGTCGCGCACCAGCGCCCGCGCGATGGCGACGCGCTGGCGCTGCCCGCCCGACAGGGCGCCGGGGCGCTGGCCGGCCTGGGAGGCGACGCCGACCGCTTCCAGCGCCTCAACGACGCGCCGGCGCACCTCGCTGCCGGAGAGTCCCCGCTTCAGAGAAAGTACTCCACGTTCTCGTAGGCGCTCAGGACGGGGATCAGGTGGAATGTCTGGAAGATAAACCCGATCTCTTCCCGGCGCAGATGGGTCCGCTGGCGCTCAGTGAGCCGCGACACCTCCCGGCCCTGAAACACACGACCCCTTCGTCGGGACGATCCAGAAGGCCCAGGAGATTGAGGAGGGTCGTCTTGCCGGAGCCGGACGGGCCGGCGATCGCCACGAATTCTCCCTTCTGCACCCCCAGGTCCACACCACAGAGCGCTGGCACCCGGTGCCGGCCCAGGCAATAGCGGTGCGATACTCCCCGCACGTCGTACGCTGTCACTAGGTGATGTCTCCTTTTCTCTTTTTTCTCATAAGGCGAAGATCCTGAGCAGCGCGAAGGTTCCCAGGGGAACCCAGAGATTATCGAGGCCGCGCGCGGCGACGGCCTCGATCAGTGTCACGATAAGGCTCAGGGTCAGGGAGAGGAACAGGACCCCGGTGGCTCCCTGCTCAGTGGAGAGTAAGAGCGATAGATACAGGCTCCCGAAGGCAACGCCGAAAAAGGCGAGCGATCCCTGGACGCTCTTACCCCCGTTTCGGGTGAAGCGCCACTTTCCGTAGCGCCCTCCGACCAGGGCAGCGGCGGGATCGGCCAGCGTCAGCAGGAGCATCGGGAGGCAGAACAGAAGCTTCTGGCCGCCCGACAGCAGGAACAACAGGATAACCGCCGCGGCAAAATAGAACTCCCCCAGGGATCCCCGTCCGACATCATGGAGGGCCGGCCCGAGGTAAGTGCGCAGGGGGGCAAAGACCCGGACTGCCGCCAGAACAAGCATCGCGATGCCGGCCAGCAGCAGCACCGGCCAGGCGCAGGCAAACAGCCAGGGAAAGCTCAGCGCGACGAGCCCCATGCCGATATGCAGGAGCTTGCGCGCCGGTTCCGGGGGCAGCGCCCCTCGGCGCCGGCACGCGCTCAAGCCGACCATCAGGCCCAGGAGAACGGCGAGCGCCAGGCAGATGCCGGGCCAGGGTTGGATCGGGCTGTTCATTCGATGATCTCCTCCAGAACAAAGGCGCTGTAGAAGAACGCCTTATCTTGCCGGTGCAGGTCTTCGGCGAGCCCGGTCAAGGGCCGCAGGCGACCCGCGAGGTGCGCGGGCCGTCGACGCTCCGCAAGCAGGTTCCAGTACGCCAGCCGGCCGCCGCAGCGCCCCGCCCGCGCCAGGCGCTCCAGCAATTCGTAGCAGGTCTTCGGCGCCATGTACTCGAAGATATTGCTCAGGTTGAAACGGTCGATGCTCCCCGCCGGGAGCGTGTCCAGTTGCTCCTCGAGGGAGCCGCAGCGCCACTCCAGCCGGTCCAGGTTGTCGCGGATCGCCTCGAAGTTTTCGGGGCGCAGCGAGCAAGGAAGGGCGGTGACGTGACGGCCCGTCAATATCCATTGCAGGTACGGGTTCCGGGCGGGATCCAGCATCGTCCCGGCGCGCCGGGCGCGCCGGAGGAGGGTTTCCGCGACACTTCCCTCGGCATATCGGAAAAAACGGGGGTCGCGCCCCATGCGTCCCATCACCGGCCGCGAGAAGAAGAGCCGGAACAACAGCCGCCAGCGCCACGTGTCCCATTCCTGGCGGTAGAAGCGCTCGCGCTCCGGCGCCGCGCCGCCCGTGAGGAAACGCATGACGCGCGCGCGAGGGTGGATCAGGGGCAGGATGCGCTCCCGAAACAGCGCCAGATAGCGCTCGAACTTGCCGGCGCCGCCGATGCCGCGCTCGATCTCCCCGGGGCGGGCATCCCAGAAGGCGCGCGCATCGACCGAGAGAAGGCCGCGACACCGGTGGTACAGCGTTTCGCGGGGGCCGGGTACCGACCCCATCAGCGCCAGCATCTGCGGATGCGAAAGCGCGCGATAGGCCGCCACCCGCAACTCCAGACAGGCCAGCTGCGCCGGACTCAGGTCGAGAGCGATGACCCGTTCCGGGCCCCGGCTCAACATCGCCAGGGTGTTGTCGCCGGCGGAGGCGATGGACAGACAGGTGTGACCGGACCGGATGTCCAGGCCGGAAAGCAGTACGTCCGCGTCCTCCCAGCACTGAGCATAGCGGATCTGGGAGAAGTCCGCCTTCCCGGCGATCTCGCTATGCATCGGGCGCCGCCCCCACGGCCGGGGTGATCCGGCGCACCTTGCCCGTGCTGCCGTCCATCTCCACCCGATCGCCTTCCCGCAGCCGGCCGGTCAGACCGGGCAGGGACACGATCGCCGGCAGCCCCATCTCGCGCGCCACGATCGCCGAGTGCGACAGCAGGCTGCCGCGCTCCACCAGGAGGCCCGCTGCGGCCGGGAAGAGCAGGACCCAGCCGGGGTCGGTACGCTCGGCAACGAGGATCGCGCCGGGAGGCAGCTCCGCCGTGCGCGGATCGGTGACCACGCAGACCGGCCCGCGCACGATCCCCGGACAGCAGCCGATGCCCTGAAGCTGGTCTTCATCGACGCCGGAGGCGTCCTTGTCCGCCCTTTCGACAGCCGCCGCGCCGCAAAAAGAGTTCCCCTGGCAGACGACGCCCCGGGTTTCGAAGCGGTCGTCGGGCGGGGGCGATTCTCGATACGCGGCAAATTCGGCTTTGCGCACCGCGACGAGCCCCTTGAGATTTGTTGACGTGGCGGTGCCGTCGATGACGCCCAATGCCTCTTCTACTTCAAGGTAGAAAACGTCGCGAGGGGCGTCCAGCAGGTCGGAAGCGTAAAAACGACGGCCGATCTCGAGGAAGACGCGCCGGACCCGTCCAAACAGGCGCGTGCGCTCGAAGCGCAGGTTTTCCCGGTCGCGCACCCGGCCGCGCGCGTTCTTGAGCACCCAGAAGAAGAGCGCGCGCCGCAAAGGCTGCCGGGCAAGGGATTGCCGCACCCGCCGTTCTGCACGGTGGCGCGCGTCGTCTTCGCCCGCGCGCCCCGCCGTCCTGGGCGCGCCGGACCGGGCAAGCCGCCCCACGGAGCGCAGCAGCGGCAGCGGATCGTCGTGCAGGGTCGCGCTTTCCAGTTTCAGTTCCTCGAGGCAGCGGTCGCCGAACCGGTCCAGGTACTCCTGATACGCGGTCCGGAACCGGCTTGTCTCCTCCATTGCCCGCCGGATCGCGGCAAACGAACCGTCGCAGAGCAGGCCGACGAACGCCGGATGCTCGGCAGCCATCCGGGCCATTTCGCGCACCCGCTGTGCCGGCTCCGCGCTGATCATCCCGCCCTCGCCGCTGATCAGGTCGTTTTGCAGCGTTCCCTCGTGGTCGCCGCACCATGTCTCCGTGAGCCGCCGGAGCAGGCCATAGAAGATCATGGCGAAGAAATCGTTGATCAGAGGCGCGTCCCAGCGGGTAAGGAGCCGGCGCTCCAGGCCGCGGTAGTAGGCCGCCAGCTCATCCGCGCGGAGCGCCTCGAGGGAGGGGCTTGGCGGAGCCAGCGCCCGCTCCAGACGCGCGTAAAAGCGCCGGATGCGCCGCGGCAGCCGGGCGTGGTTGACGGCCAGTCCGCCCAGGGCGTTCAGCAGCCGGAAACCGTCCCGCAGCCGCTCGCCCCCCGTGGCGCGAGCGCTCAGCTCCGCCAGGATGTCCTCGGGCAGACCTTCGCGGACACCCATCATCTGTTCCATGAACCGCCGATTGACGGAGAAACCCGGCAGCAGGGATAGCACGCGGTACCAGCTGAGCAGATTGTAGTAGATGCGGCCGCGGATCAGGCCGATCATGCGGCGGAAGGTATCCTCGCTTGCGGCGATCCGGCCTTCCGGGACGCGCATCAGGCGGCAGAACTGGCGGTAGACCTCCTCGTAAGCACGGCGGGCAAAGGAGAAGGTCAGGGGGGTGGTGACCCCGCTGTAGCTTTCCGCGATGTTGCTGTTATCCCAGAGGGCGCGAGCGCCGTCCGGATCCGCGAGGCCGGCCAGCGCCGTTATCGGGCGCGACTGCAGCAGGTACAGCCGCCCGTCCTCCGCGATGGCCCACTCGATATCTTGCGGGCGCTCAAAGCACTCTCCCACGCGGCGGACGAGGTCGGCCACCGCGCGTATCCCTTCGTCGCCGAGGGCGGGCTTTGGCGCGTCCTCCGCGGCGACCGGGACGCGGCGGACCCCCTCCGGGCCAGACGGGTCGCCGCGGTGCGCCAGCCATTTGCAGGCGATAGTGCGCTTGACGATGCGTCCTTCCCGATCCACATGGTAGGTGTCGGCGTCGCACTCTCCGGACACCAGGGACGTCCCCAGGCCGTAGACGGCCGCGACCACCGCGACGCCGCGCTGGCCGGTGACGGGGTCCGCGCCGAAAGCCACCCCCGAGACCCGGGCATCGACCATCCGCTGGACCAGCACCGCGGGTGCGCAGGGATCGGCGGACAGGCCGTTCTCGCGGCGATAGGCCAGGAAACGTTCGCTGGAGCCGGAGCGCCAGACCGCGGCGACGTGATCCGCGACTTCTTCTGGGCGCACGAAAAGGAAGCTGTCCAGCTGTCCGGCGAAGGATTGCTCCCTGCCGTCTTCCTCGCCGGCGGAGGAGCGCACCGCCAGGCGCGCGCCGTCCGGACACAGCTCGGCCACGGCCCGCGCCAGCTCTCGCCCCACCGGCCCGTCCGGACGGAGACTATCGTCGCCCGCGTGAAACGCCTCCGGCGAGAGCGAAAACCAGGCGGGGATCGGAAGTCCCGCGCGCTGCAGCGCCGCCAGCGCCGCGCCCTTGCCGCCGAACTGCCGTGCAGCGGCCGCGGTATCCTCCGGGCCAAAGACGTATCTCATCCGATACCTCCCTCCCCGCGCCGCAAAAACAGGGCGGCGGCGGCCAGGCTCAGGTACAGAAACAGGATCCACAGACCCGAAATCGGCTCGAAGAGCCTGGCCTGATCCGTCAACGGGCGGCGCAGGAAACGCCACCCGGTCAGCGCCGCGCCGGCAAGGAGCAGGCTTAACACCGTGGCGGTCGCTGGGACGGCAAATCCGATGCGGCTCATGGCCTGCCAGGCGCAAACCGCGCATAAGGACAGCGCCCCCAGCCAGGCGAGGACGGCATTGCGGCGTCCCCAGAGACAGCTGTAGGTGCCCACGCCCGGCTCCTCGTCCCGGGGCGCGCGTATCTTGCGTCCGATTTCGAACACGATCCCGTTGAAAAGGCAAACGAGCAGGAACCAGGTCAGGCCGGCGGGGGGCGCCACGTCCGCCGCAAGCCAGTCGCACGCCGTCGCGTACAGCCCCATCAGGGGTACGATCAGCGCGTGCGTCCCTAGGTAGACCGCGGGCCGCGCTTTGAGCCAGTCCGGCGCGAAGAACTCCCGACGCATCAGCGCCATATACAGCCAGACAGCCAGCAGCGGCAGGCATAATGCCGGTCCCAGCCACAGGGACAGCGCCAGCTGGACGGCGGCGGCGGCGGCGGCAATGGTTTCCAGTTCGCCAAGACGGACCAAGCCGCGCGGAACCGGCCGATACGGGCGGCAGCGGGCGTCCTCCGCGAAATCCTTGAACTCGTCGGCGATCCGAAGCTGCAGAAAGAAGAGCAGAAGGCTGACAAACGCGACCAGATGGGCGCCGGCAGCCGGAAAGGGGGAGGCATCCCGCAGCAGAGCGGAGTAGCTGACCGCGGAGACTCCGAAGGCCGCGACCAGCGGGCCGTGCGCCAGCAGGGGGAAACGCTCTCGTTGATAGACCCACCAGCGGTTAGCCACGGTTAGCCACTCCCATGCGCGCGGACGCCGTCCTGCCGCGCGCCACCCCCCGCGCCAGCCGCTGGTGGGCGCGGGCAACGTGGCCTGCGCAGAGAGCACCGATGAGCGAGAGCTCCCCGGCCAGGGCGAGAGCGGCGCATACCTCGGCAAACGCGCGCGCCGCCGGGACCATCCAGTCCCCGGACATCCAGGCAGGCGCGCTGGCTGGGCAGGCCCGTGCCGCCGCCGACCGTCCCGACCACGATATTGGGCAGTGTCACCGCGGCGTACAGGCCCCCGGAGGCGGTCGTCTCAAGACGCGTTACCCCGACGGCGGACTCGGCGACGCAGGCCGCATCCTGCCCGTACGCGATATAAAGGGCCGCCAGGTCGTTGGCGTAGTGTCCCTGGACGCCGATGGTCCCGCTCATCATGCCGCCCAAGGCGGACAGGCGCCAGCCGTCGACCATCTGCTCCGGCGAGGTGGAAAGGGATCGGCGGACCATTCCGGCGGGCACGGTCACCTCGGCGCTGACCTTCTTGCCGCGCACCGACAGAAAGGAACGGGCGCTGGCCTTTTTATCGCCCGAGAGGTTCGCCTCGACAAAGTGATACTCCGGCCGCACCGGAGATCGGTCCGTGATATAGTCGCAGACCGCCTCGGTCGCGATGGTGACGATGCTCTGCCCGGCCGCGTCGCCGGTGGTGAATTCGAAGATCAGGTAAACGTGGTTGCCTTCGATGGTGATCTGCATGTCGGTCAGTCGGCCGTGGCGGGTGGTGGATTCGGCGCAGCGGCGGAACGCGTCGAGCTGCAAGCTGGCCCAGGAGACGAACTGCCCGGCCTCTTTGAGGCTGCGGAAGGCTAAGCCGGGCACGCGGCTGATCCCTTCACGGAGCAACATTGCGTCGCAGCCGCCTGCCTCGCTGATCAGCCGCGCCCCACTGCTGTAGGAGGCGACCAGCGCGGCCTCGGTCGTTGCCACCGGAATGCAGTAGTCGCCACGGGCGACGAGCCCATTTACCCGCAGGGGACCGGCCAGCCTCACGGGCAGCTTGACCGTGCCGATAAAGTTTTCAACGTTGCGCTGGTAGCATTCCGCCTGCCCCAGCGTCTGTGGGTCCGTCAGCGCTTCCCGACTTTCGGGCCGGCTCCGAAGGCTCTGCCAGCGCCGCTCCAGACAATCCCTCTCTCTGGCGGCGCCACGATCTTGTGACAGCATATTTCGTTCCCTTCCAAACGCAGCCGTCTCTCTTCGTCGTCCCGACGGTGCGCCTACGGATTGGCGGCATACCAGGTGCCGTCGGGTCGCTGGTGCGCGATGCCGTACTCGATCAGGGCGTAGTTGAACTGATAGCTCAGATACCGCGACGGTGGGCTGGTCTTGCAGAGGGGCGGCAGCCCGATGTTGCGGAAGCCCGCGAGCAGATCGACTGGGATGGGATCGGAAGGGCAGCGCATGATGTCGGCGTTCTTCTGGTAGGGGACGACGGTGCTGAAGAAGTTAGCGATGCAGAGGGCGCCGCCGGGCTCCTGTGCAAGGTACAGGGAAATGGGGAAGGTCTCGTCTCGATCCCCAGACTCTCCTTATCCGGTTGTTGGAGACATTCTAACATAGAAGATCTCGTTTAATCTGCGGCTCTAAGGCCGCAGATTCCGGTAATACTCCGCAGCTTGCTGCGGGGATGATTATTTAACAGGATCGGATCAGTGCCTCAAAGGCATCGCGGAAAAAGTCGCTCACCTTGTCCGCGCCCAAAGGGCACTTTGGCTAAACCGCTTTCGCCTGTTGCCAGGCAAAGAAGGCTTGCGCCAAATACCACCACGAAACACCGCCACTTTCCGGCTCATCCGCACTTCCCACCAAACTTCACACAGGTGACCCGTGGCTGGTCTCGCCGGAGCGGGGGCTGCAACCCTTGCGCGAGGAACGTTTCATGCCAGGCGCCGTCCAGCCGCACACCATGAGCGTTTTTTGCGCGCCTCGAGTGCCCAAGCCGGCAACCAGGAAAAGACCGCGCGCACCCGTTGGTCCACGCTGTGCGCCTGCTCCGTGCAGATGCGCACACGCCAAGCGTCCTCGTCATCGACTCGAGACAGACAGTGCGCGACAAGGCTCCGGCTTGGAACATGGGTCTCTTCAACAAGCGCTCTGGGGTTCTTCCTCTCTGTGATGCCCGACATGGCATTGTGGGGCGTGTCCTCGGGTGTCGTGCCGCTCTTCCCAACGGCGCGGCCGGCGCGGGCAGTCCAGGCCAGCGCAACCAGCTCAAGAACGCAGACAGCTGAACACAGCACCTTCGGCGCGTGCTCGCTTCCTCACATGCTCGCCACATCGATCACGAAGCGATACCGCACGTCACCCCTGCCCATCCGCTCATACGCCTCGTTGATGCGCTCCGCGCAGATGATCTCGATGTCCGCGGCGATGCCGCCTTCGGCGCAGAAGTCCAACATCTCCTGCGTCTGGGCGATGCCGCCGATCAGCGAGCCGGCCAGGCGGCGGCGCCCGAAGAGCAGCGGCAGCGTCGAGACCGGCAGCGGCTCGGCGGCCAGCCCCAGCATCACCATCGTCCCGTCCGTGGCCAGCAGGTTCAGATGAGCATTCAACTCGTGGGGCGCGGACACCGTGTTGAGGATCAGATCGAACCGCTTCGCCGCGCCATCCAGGGCGCCTTCGTCTTTAGAGACCAGGAACTCCCTGGCACCCAGACCGAGCGCGTCGTCTTTCTTGCGATCCGAGGTGCTGATCACGGTGACTTCGGCGCCCAGAGCCGCCGCGATCTTGACCGCCATGTGCCCCAGCCCGCCCAGCCCGATCACGGCCACGCGCGTGCCCGGGCCGGAGCCCCAGACGCGCAGCGGCGAATACGTGGTAATGCCGGCGCACAGCAAAGGCGCCGCCTTGTCCAGGGGGATCGCCCCCGGGATGCGCAGCACGAAACGCTCGTCCACGGTGATCTTGGTGGAGTAGCCGCCCTGCGTGGGCGTGCCGTCCCGATCGACGCCGCCGTAGGTAAAGATCACGCCGGGGCAGAACTGCTCCTCATCGCCCTGGCAGGTCGCGCACTGGCGGCAGGAGTTGACCATGCAGCCGACGCCGACACGGTCGCCCGGCTTGTAGCGGGTCACTGCCGAACCCACGCGCTCCACGACGCCTGTGATTTCATGCCCCGGCACGAGGGGATACTGCGTGCTCCCCAGGTCGTTGTTGACGAAGTGCAGGTCGGTGTGGCAGATGCCGCAGTACTGGATGGCGATCGCCACGTCGCTGGGCCCCGGCTCACGCCGTTGGAGGTGGTAGGGCCGCAAAGGGGAGTCGGCGTCATAGGCCGCGTAGCTTCTCGCAGGAATCATCGTGGTCCTCGTGGTCCTTTCTTTGGGTGCAAAGGGCAGCCGGCCACCTCGCCTGTAGTCAGAGTAGCGCGTTGTGAGCGTGCATCTTGTAGTAGCGGCGTCTGGTAGGGCCCAAATCCGCTGTATCACCGAAGCCGAAGTTTGTTACAGGTGTGGCGCGCATAAACCCACCGGTAGAGGTCTTGGGCCTGTCACCTCATTTCTCCTGTTCTCCCAATTGCACCTTTACGCCCGTTCGTCTGTCGGTAGATCTTCTCGCCGCGTAGATTATAGCCCATAAAGGGCGTTGAGGGACGTCGTCGGCACCCGCATCCGAAAAACACCCGTTTATTAAACCCGAGTCACGAGTTGATCAGGCCGGGAAGTGCAGCATCCTGAGCTTGATCGTGTTCCACAGGCCATCAAACGCGTCTCGGACCGCCGGCCCAAAACGTTCTCGTGCACCGGCAGCGCGTGCTCCGAATCGGTCGCGGCCACGGAGCGCTTGAGCGGCTCGGGGCGGATCCCACTCGGGTGCAGCCGGCGCGCCACCCGCCTCTTGCCGCAGGCGATGCCGCTCCCTTTTAGCCCGCGCATCGATGCGCGGGCTTCCCACACGGGTGAACGGGTTGCGGTAGGTCGCATCGCTGGCCTCCAGGGCGCTCCGCAGGTGCGCCAGGAGCACCCGATCCTGCCGAGCGCGCCGACACCGGGGCCGGCAGCGCCAGGCATGGCAGCCGCTCCCGGACGCCTGCATCCCCCGCCACAGCGCCGCCGCCGGCAAGTGCTGTGCCTGCCCCTGGATGAACGGCTATCTCACTGGGGGCGGCTCTGGTGCGCAGGCGCACCACTGGGCTTCTTCGAGTTCGTCCCCAACGCCCGCAGACGCGGCAAAGCCTTGCTGGGGGCGCTGATGGCCGTGTCGCTCACGTAGCTTCCTGAAACACATCATGAGCGTTTTTCATAACTTTTTCACCTTTGCGCGCTATACTTGCGGGTGTAATAGCGGTTATTCCCTCCACCGGGGCGAAACTGCCCCGGTGGTGTGTTTTGGCGCGCGGCCGACCCGCGTACGGGCCTTACGCCCCGCCGACGTTCTGCGTCAGGCCGCCGTCCACGAAGTAACTGCTGCCGGTGACGTAGCTCGCCTCGTCGGAGGCCAAAAAGCGCGAGATTCGCCACCTCCTGCGGCTGCCCGGGCCGGCGCATGGGGATGCGCTGCGCCGACTGCCGGGCTTCGGGGTCGAGAGCCTGTCGGCCGTCATGGGGGTGGCGATCATGCCCGGGGCGATGTTGACCACGCGCACGCCCTGGGGCGCCAGGCCTCCAGCGCCAGCGTGCGGGTGACGTTGCGCAGCCCGCCCTTGGCCGCGTCGTAGGCCGCGCCGCCGGGCCGGGGATCTCCTCGTGCACCGAGGTGACGTTGAGGATCACCCCCGCCCGCGCCGAGCCATCTCGTGGCGGCGGCTTGGCATAGCGCCCACGGGCTGACCAGGTCGACGTGGATGACGCGGAGGAACTCCGGAAAGCTCGGTGTCCAGCGACTTCTCCGCGGAGGCGCCCACGCCCGCGTTGTTGACGAGGATGTCGATCGCGCCCAGGCGCTCCGCGGCCTGCGCGAACAGCCGCTGTGCCTGCTGCGGGTCGGACAGGTCCGCCTGCAGCACCTCGGCCCGCCGGCCCTGCTGGCGGGCCTCCCGGGCGGTGTGCTGCGCCCCTGCTCGTCGCTGTTGTAATGCACCGCGACGTCGGCGCCCTCGCGCGCGAAGGTGATGGCGATCGCCTGCCCGATGCCGCTGTCGGCGCCCGTCACCAGCGCCGTCTTGCCCTGTAACTTCATGTCTGCGTCCCCACTTTCTCCCCAACTTTGAGGCGAAGCGCTCCGCGCTTCTTGCCAGGGGATATACCCGGAACCGCTGTTGCATCCACCGGTCACGGCGCAGAGCGTCAAGCGCAGTTTCGACGAGACCTTCCGCGCCTGCGCCTGGTCACCAACACCAGCTACTGGGATGACAAGCGCGACCCGCACCTGCGCGAAGTCGTCTTCCGCAACGACCTGTCGCCGGAGCGGGCGCTCGAACTCGTCTGCACGAGAGAGGCGAGGTGGACATCCTGACCGAAGTCTCGCCCGCCGACGCCGTCCGCGTCGAGGCCTCCGAGCACGCCCGGCTCGTCGAGATCGACGCCATCCGGGTTGTGGTGGGCGTCCTCGACGACCTGGTGCGAAAGGAAATGTTCGAGCGGGCCGACCCGCTCGCCGGACTCACACCCTCGTTCATCGCGCCCCTGCTGCTTCGTCCCTCGCCCTGCCGGCACGACCCCGGCCGCGCGGCCCGGTTGTGGCGCGCGGCGGACACTGGTCGCGCCGGTGACGCGCTCTTCCTTGCCAGCCGCTCCGCGCCGGTGCGCCCCGTGTAGCCCGCCCTTTCAACCCACTTGCGTCATGAGCAGCATGACCCCCCGGACGCCCCGGCCCGGCCCATCACCGGCGTGCAGGTCACCTTGCACACGACGGTCTTGCCGCGGCGGTTCGTCGCGTCCAGGGTCGCCTCCTCCGTGGGGAAGATCCGGCCAGGCAGGCGCGCAGGGAGCGGGTTCACCCGTTCCACCGGGAGGCCGAAGTCCAAACCCATGAGATCCTGCCCACCGCCTCGTCGCCGCGCAGGCCCACAGGTCCTCGGCCTTGTGGTCCCAGACTTGCACCTGCAGGTCCGGGCCGACCACCGCAACGCCGCCCGGCAGGCTGCCCAGGACGGACTCCAGGAACTCGGTCACCCGGGTGAGCTCCGCGCTGCGCCGGCGCGGGTTTCCTCGTTGGTGGTGTGCATCTCCTCGTTCATCGACTGGAGGCTCCTCGTTCATCGTTTCCAGGCTCTTCGTTGGTGGACTGGAGGCTCCTCGTTCATCGTCTCCAGGCTCCTCGGCGGTCGACTGGGACTCCTCCAGGGCGACGGCGATCTCGCGGTTGGACACCTCCAGGCTCTCGCTGCAGCCGCTTGTAGTCGGTGACGTCCAGGAAGGTGATGCAGGCGCCCAAGGGCCGGGCCGCTGCCCGGGACAGCGGCGTGATCTGCACGTCGTAGACGCTCGCCCCGAGGCCCTCACGGCTCCAGTGGACGTCTTTCAGGACGATGGGGTGACCATCCGCGCAGACCTTCTCGATCGGGAGCGCAGGCCACCGGGCGGTACGAGAGAACCAGGTCCCGGAACGGCCGCCCCAGATCGCGCGCGTTCAGCCGGAACAGCAGGCGCGCCCGTTCGCTCGCCAGCGCCAGAAAGCCTTCCGCGCTGACCACCACCTGGGGCAGCGGGCTCGCCTCAAAGGCGAGCCCCGGGGTCAATCCCGCGTCGGACGCGGAGCCACCACTTCCTCCTGCTGCGAGGGGATGAAAGAGAACGGGCGGCCGCGCCCGTTGCCGCCCGGGGCCCTGGCGAAGATGTGGTGCCTCAGGTCCACCGGCGCAAACAGGCCGCTGCGGCCGACGAGCCTCTCGGCTTTGCCCAGGAACAAGAAGCCGCCGTCGTTGAGCGCGAAGTGGAAGCGCCCAAGGATCCCGGCCTGCGCCTCGGCGTTGAGGTATATCAGGGTGTTGCGGCACACCAGCAGGTCGAGGCGCGAGATCGAACGTCCTGCGTCAGGTCGTGGCGCCCGAAGATGACCGCGGAACGCAGGTCTTTGCTCAGGACATAGCGACCCGAGACCTGCTCGAAGTACTTGTCCCGCAGGCTCCGGCGGCACGCCGGTCACTTCTTTCTCCGTGTAGGCGCCCTGACGCGCGTAGGCCAGCGCCTCCTCGTCCCGGTCCGTCGCGTGGATCCGGACGCGCTCGCGGAACGGCCCCACCCCAGGGCCTCGGCCAGCACGATCGCCAGCGTGTAGGGCTCCTGGCCCGAGGCGCACCCCGCGCTCCAGACGCGGACGGGCCCCGCCGGCAGCTTGCCCGCGAGGACCTGCGGGACCACCTCTTTGCGCAGGGACTCCCAGGCCGGTGGGTCGCGGAAAAAGTCGGTGACGTTGATGAAGATCGTGTTGAGCAGGCGCCTCGTCTCGTCGGGGTCGGCCTCCAGAACACTCGTGTAGTCGGCGTAGTCCTCGATTCCGGCCGTCCGCATCTGCTGGCCGATGCGACGCATCAGGCTGGGGCGCTTGTAGCCGGTCAGATCGAGGCCGCGGCTGCGCTTGAGGTAGTCGAGCAGTGTTTCGAACGCGGGGTCAAGGTCAGGCGCGCTCAACGGCTCCCCCTCTCTTGCCTTCGCCGCGTTCACGGGACCCTTTGCTCGGCCAGCGGCCGGACAGACCCTCTCTTCTCGATGAGCTTGCGCAGAACCCTGGCGTGCTGCTCGGCTCGGCGCTCCCCCTTGAGCTGCGAGGCGGTGTCCTTCTCGACCATCTCCTCCGGCAATCGCCTTTCGCTGCGCATCCTTTCTTCACCTTTCAAATCGTCCGTTTGCCCCCTCCGTACCACGAAAAGCCTTCGTTCCCTCGCTCGCCGCCTATATTGTACCGTAGGCCGAGAAGTGTATACGGGTTCAACCCGCTCGAACTCTTGGGAGTAGCGCAGGTCGCCTCCCCCGGCCAGGAGGTACGCGCCTCGCTATCTTTGATTCCTCTCTACAGACGCTGCTTCCTGCTCCCGAAAATCACCAGTAGGACCCGTAGGGCAGGGGCATGCCGCTCGGGTTGCTCGGCAAGTCCGCCTTTGTCCGGGGCCGTCAGGCCTGAGCGGAGGCAGGGGCCCGGCCCCTGCGCGGGACCGAGCCTTTGGAAAGGCCCTGATGGTTTGAAGAACACGACACGGGCGCACCCATCCGATCTGCTGTCTCTGGTCACGGGCGGCCTCACCACCCTGCTGGGCCTGGCGGTCCTCGCCGGCTGGCACACGCACGACCTGCGCCTGCTCCAGGTGTATCCCGGCTTCGTCGCCATGGCCTACAACACCGCCCTCGGGTTCTCCCTTTCCGGCGCGGCGCTGCTGGGCGCCCTGTTCGGGCGCCCGCGCCTGGCCGCCATCGGCAGCGGGATCGTGGCGCTGATCGGTCTGCTCACCCTCAGTGAGTACCTTTCGGGGATGCTATCCGGCTGACCGCGCCGTCGCTCGGCAGGCTGCGCCGTCACCTGCGGCAGGTGGCGGCCGGCAACGGCTTCCCGGACGAGCGCTGGCAGGACCTCATCCTGGCGGCGGGTGAGGCGGCGATGAACGCGGTCGTGCATGCCGGCGGCGGGGACGGGCGCGTTTGTATCGGTGACAAAGGGACGCTCCAGGTGTGGGTGGAGGACCGGGGCAAAGGCATCGCGGTCCATGCGCTGCACCGGGCGACGCTGGAGCGCGGCTACACCACCGCGGGGAGCCTGGGCCACGGCTTCTGGCTCATGCTCAAGACCGCGGACCGGATCTGGCTCCTTACCGGCTCCGCGGGGACCACTGTGGCGATCGAGCAAGACCGCGTTCCGCCCGAGCCGCAGTGGCTGCTCGGCGCTGGCTGAGCGGGGCGGAACGGCCCCGCGTCCGTGTGTGCATCGCTACCCCTGCCCCGGGATCTCGCTTTCGGGCGGCGCAGGAAAGCGTATCCGGTCGTAAGCCTCGGCTAGATGCAGGGTGACGTCGATAGAAGCGATGTGAAGGGTCGTCTCCAGCCCGTGAGCGGTCGTAAAGAGCCACTGGTTTCCTTGCTGCTTATGGAAGTGCCCCACGTGCGGCTCGTCCTGGGCGATGAGGATGTAATCGGTGAGCGACGCGATGCGCTGGTACTGGGTGAACTTCCTGCCCCGGTCGAAGGCTTCCGTGGACGGCGAGAGCACCTCGATGAGGATCGTGGGATTGGTGAGCACGTCCCGGCGCTCGTCGTGGAAGCGCGGCTCGCCGCAGACGATGGAAAGATCCGGGTAAAAGAAAGGGCCGGCGGGGCCGACGGCGATCTTGAGGTCGCTGGTGAACACTCGGCACGGCTTGCCCCGGAGCTGTGACCCGACGGCTATGGTGACGTTGGCCGTGATCGCGCTGTGTTCCGGGCTGCTGCCGGCCATGGCGTAGAGGACGCCGTTCAGGTACTCGCTCTTGAACTCGGCGTCGCGCTCGAGCGTGAGATACTCTTCCGTCCCTATGTAAGGTTCTGACAGTGCGGCAGCCATACACGCCTCTCCTCGCTTCAAATTCTTCCTTACCATGATAACATGACCCAGGAAGATTATGCCGGGCGCTCGCGTGAAAACGGCCCTGCTGTGATGTCTCGGGGGAGGATACGCGGCCACGCGCGGGGAAAACCGTAGGCGGGACGCGACGATGACTCAACCGATCGAACGGGGCCGCCGGCCCAACATCCTCTGGATCTGCACCGATCAGCAGCGCTACGACACAATAAGCGCGCTGGGCAACCCGTATATCCGCACGCCGAACTTCGTCTGGCTGGTCGAGACCGGCATCGACTTCACGCACGCCTATTGCCAGTCGCCGATCTGCACCCCCAGCCGCGCCAGCTTCCTGACCGGCAGGTACCCTTCCACGGTGCACGGCTGCATCAACGGCAACGAACGCTGGGCCGATGCCGCGCCGCTGGTCACCAAGACCCTGGCGGACGCCGGCTACGACTGCGGTCTGGCCGGCAAGCTGCACCTGTCCGGCGCGCATGGCCGCATCGAACCCCGGCCCGACGACGGCTACCGCGTGTTCCACTGGTCGCACCACCCCGGCGACGACTGGCCCCGAGGCCACGACTATGTCGAGTGGCTGAAGGACCAGGGGCACGATTACAACGCCCTGTACGCGAAGCTGGGCCACATACCGGCGGAGCTACACCAGACGACGTGGTGCGCCGACCGGGCGATCGACTTCATCCGGGAGCAGCACAGCGGCCCGTGGCTCTTCAGCTTCAACTGCTTTGACCCCCATCCGCCGTTCGACCCGCCGGAGGAGTACGTGGCGCGGTTCGATATCCCCCGTCTGCCCGGCCCGCTGTTCCGCCCGTCCGATCTGGAGGCGCAGCGGCGGCTGGACCCCGTCGTGTTCCAGTCCAAAGCCGCGCCCCCCGACACGTTCGACGGCAAGCGGCACCAGGCGCGCTACTGGGCGCAGATCGAGCTGATCGACGAGAACGTCGGCCGGATGCTCCGCGCCCTCGAGGAGACCGGCCAGCGCGAGAGCACCCTGGTCATGTTCATGTCCGATCACGGCGACATGGCCGGCGACCACGGGCTGCGCGCGAAGGGCTGCCGGTTCTATGAGGGGTTGGTCCGCGTGCCGCTCATCCTCTCCTGGCCGGGACGGTTCCCGCAGGGGCTGCGCAGCGACGCCCTGGTGGAGCTGGCCGACCTCGCCCCGACGCTGCTGGGGGCTGCGGGGCTGGTCCCGGAGGAACGCATGGCCGGCAAATCCCTGCTGCCGATCCTCGCCGGCGCGGCAAACCCGCCACACCACCGGGATCGGGTTCGCTCCGAGTACTACCAGGCGCTCGACGGCCCGCCGAGTTACGCGACCATGATCCGGGACCGGCGCTACAAGCTGGTCACCTACCACGGCCACGATCTGGGCGAGCTGTTTGACCTCGAAGCCGATCCGGGGGAGTTCAACAACCTCTGGGATGACCCGGCCCATGCGGGCGTCCGCTTCGAACGGATGAGGCAGAGTTTCGACGCACTGGCCTTCGCGGTAGACATCGGAACGCCGCGCGTGACGCGATACTAACGGGAGGTCCGGATGGAGGCTGGTCTCCGGCGCGGCGCCCTTTCAACCGGTTAACGCCTTTGCCAGCGCCGCGTCTATCTCCCCCACCGCCCAGTCGATCTGCTCGCGCTCGATGACCAGCGGCGGGACGAACTCCAGCACGTCGCCGGAGCCGGCCGGCAGGACGATGACGCCGCGCGCGAGGAGGTCGTAGACGAGCCGCAGGGCGAGCGCGGCGCAGGTCAGGCGGATGCCCAGCATCAGCCCGCGCCCGCGCACCTCGGCGACGGCGTCGGGGTGCCGCGCCGCAAGCTCCCGCAGCCGGTCTTTGAAGTAGGCGCCGACCGCCCGCGCGCGGCCCGGCAGGTCGCGCTCCTCCAGCTCGGCGATCGCCGCCAGCGCCGCCGCCGAGCCGAGCGGCGACCCGAGGAACGTGGACGTGTGCAGCGCCTCGCCCCGGCTCTCGCCCCAGGCGGCCATGACGTGCGGGCGCGCGACGCACGCCGAGATCGGGAAGCCCCCGCCCATCGCCTTGCCCACGCACAGGATATCCGGCACCACGCCCTCCGCGTCGCAGGCGAACCACTCGCCGGTGCGCCCCCAGCCGGTGAAGATCTCGTCGGCGATCAGCAGGACGCCGTGCTCGTCGCACAGCCGCCGAAGGCCCCGAAGCCACCCCGGCGGCGGCTCGACGATGCCCCCCCGTCCCTGGATCGGCTCCACGATCACGGCGCCGATACTCTCGTCCTGTAAAGCTTGCCGGACGAAACCTAAGCAAGACAGCGTGCAGCGTTCGCCGCAGCCGGCGGGGCAGGCGCGCGGATCGGCGTAGGGGACGTGGCGCGCGAATCGGGGCAATTGACCCAGGAAGGGGTCGCGAAAATCCGCGCGGCTCGTGACGGCGAGCGCGCCGTACGTGAGTCCGTGGTAGCCGCCGGTGAAGGCAAGGACACCCGGCTTGCCCGTGTAAAGGCAGGCGGTCTTGAGCGCTGCCTCGACCGCATCCGCCCCGTCCGAACCGAACAGACAGCGGCCCAGGTCGCCCGGCGCCTTCTCCGCGATCTTTCGGGCGAGTTCCACTTTGATGGCGGCAGGATGAACATCGCCCATGCCGTGTATAAGTTTTGCCGCCTGTGCCGCCACCGCCCTCGCGACCCGCGGGTTCGTGTGCCCCACCGTCGCCACGCCGAAGGCCGCCGTCAGATCGAGGAAGGTATTGCCATCGACATCAGTCACCAAACAGCCGGCGGCGGACTCCCAGAAGACGGGGAAACGCCCCTCCGGGTCGACGTAGGTGACGTTGGCGCTCTCCCAGCGGCGCAGCTCCGCGGCGAGTTCGCGCGACCTGGGGCCGGGTATGCGTGTGCGAAAGGCGGGCAGGTTAGGCATAGGCTAGGAGGCCCTCACCCCCCGGCGCGGCATCACCCATCGCGGCGATTCTCCGAACGTAATATGTCCCGAACGGGTTCGAAGAGCGGGGCGTTGGTGGCGAAAGCGTCGCCGCCCCAGATCGTGGGGGTGCCCTTCCAGTCGGCGAAGTGGCCGCCCGCCTCGCGCAGGATGGGCAGGAGCGGGGCGCAGTCCCACGGGTTCATCTCCGGGTCGAGCATGACGTCGGCGCGGCCGGTCGCCACCAGCACGTAGCCGTAGCAGTCGCCCCAGGTGCGCTCGAGGCGCGTGGCGGCGGCGAGACGGTCGTAGGCGCCGGAGCGGGCCTGGCAGGCGGATACGGAGCTGGTGACGAGCAGGGCGTCCTCCAGGCGGTCTGTGGAGGAGACGTGGCACGGGCGGCCGTTCCGGGCGCACCCCAGGCCGGCGGCGGCGGCCACCATCTCGTCCAGCGCGGGCAGATAGACGACGCCCACCGCCGGCTCGCCCCGCACCTCGACCCCGACCAGCACCCCGTACAGAGGCACGCCGGCGACGAACGGCATGGTGCCGTCGATCGGGGCCAGTATCCAGCGGTAGGGTGCGGTGCCCGGCGTCTCGCCCCTTCCTCGCCCAGGATGCCGTGGTCGGGAAAGGCGCGGCCGATGCGCTCGCGCAGGATCACCTCGGCCTCGCGGTCGGCGATCGTGACCGGCGTGTTGTCCGGCTTGGCGTCGGGACGCACGCCGGTCTGGAAGTAGGCCAGCGTGCGCCGCCCGGCGACGTAGGCCGCCTCCATCGCCACATCCAGCAGATTGCGCAGGGACGGTTCGGCCATGGCGCGGTCAGCCCTTCCGGTGCTTCCCGAAAAAAGCGAGGGTCCGCAGCCGCCCGCTTCACGGGCGCGGTCACGGCCGGCTCCTGATCCGGAGCGCCCGGCTGCGGGTTGTCTTCGCGCGAGCCGTCCGGGCCGGCGGCGTCCTTCCGCTGCAGGGCCTCCTGGCCGCCGCCATACCGGGCACGAGCTTCGCGCCCGTGGAAACGGCGTCGGCACCCGCCCGCTTCAAAAACGCGCGCCGCGAGCGGCGTGTGCTTGTCGTCCATTTACCCTCCCCTAGCCCCTCTCCCTGCGGGAGAGGGAACGGTGTTACACAAAACCCCCGACCCTTAGCTCCCCCTCTCCTCACAGGAAAGGGAGCCGGGGGGGTGAGGTCACCCCGGCGGCCAGCCCAGAGGCCGCCCGCCCAGGACGTGCGCGTGCAGGTGCGGCACCGATTGGCCGGCGTCCGCGCCCGCGTTAAAGACCACGCGCACGCCGGACGCGGCAACCCCCAAGCGCCGCGCCACCTCCGCCGCGCCAACAGCACCGCCCCGCCAAGCTCCGGTCCTCCGGGCCGAGCGCCAGGACGTTCTCCACCGGCTTCTTGGGGATCACGAGGGCATGGACCGGCGCCTGCGGGTTGATGTCCTTAAAGGCGATGCAGTGGTCGTCCTCGTAGACCGTCTCGACCGGCACTTCCCCCGCGCGATCTTCGCGAAGATGTTGTCTTCCATACCTACCCCCTACAACAGCGCCCGGCTTTTTACCGTTAGATACCGCGCCACGAGTTCCGCCGAAAGCTCCTGCGGCTCGGCGTCGACGAGGAGCACGCCCCGCCGAATAGTATACCCAGCGCGCGCCGCCGGTCGGCAAGGACCTCCTCGGCGACGGCTTTCTCGTAGACCCGGGCGGCGTCCTCGGGCATCTGCCGCGCGCGCGATACCAGCGGGTCGCGCACGAGCACGCAGACGACCAGGTGCGCGGACGCGAGCCTGCGCGATCTCGGCCAGGAGAACGGCGGAGGATTCCGGGTCGGCGACGTCGGTGAAGAGGACCGCCAGCGAGCGCTTGCGCCAGCGGGCGGCCAGAAACGGGAACGCGGCGCGGTAGTCGGACTCGAGGGCTCGGCGCGGGCGGCGTAAAGGGCGCGGAGGATGTCGGTCGCCTGGGCGCGGCCCCGGCGCGGCAGCAGCCAGGCGCAGAGCCTCGTCCGCGAACGTCAGCAGCCCGACCCGGTCGTCGGCCTCGGCGGCGACGTGGGCGAGCATCAGGGCGGCGCTGACGACGTGGTCCAGCTTCTGCGTGTGCGCGACCTCCTGGCGCATCAGGCGCCCCAGGTCGATCAGCAGGAGCACGTCCTGCGAGCGCTCGGCCTCGAACGTGCGCGAGGTCACCTTGCCCCGGCGCGCCGTCGCCTTCCAGTCGATCACCCGGAACTCGTCGTCGGGCGTGTAGTCGCGCAGGGCCGCGAACTCCCGCCCCACGCCCGTGACCCGCGTCCGGCGCGCCCCCGTCTTGACCAGATGCGCGCGCCGCACCATCAGCCTCGTAGTCGCCCACGGCCCGCAGGTTCGGCAGGACGGGCACGGACGCCGCGGCCGGCGAGCGGCCCTGGCGCACCACCGGCCCCAGGCGGCCGGCGACGCGGACGTAGACATCGCCGAACGAGAAATTGCCGCGCGCGGGCGTGACGCGGTAGCGCAGGGTGGTCACGGCATACGGCGCCAGCGCCAGGTCGGCCTGGCGCGCCCCGCCGGTTACCTCGAACTCCGGCGGCGGCTCGTCGCGCACGGTCGCCCGCAGGCGTGCCGCCGTTTCGTTGCGGGACGCGCACCCCGACCTCGTTGGTCGTGGCTACAGACAGCGCGTCGTCCACCATGCGCCGTGCGGCGAGCGCCTCCTCGGGCCGGGGCATGCACAGATAATCGAGCAGGGTGGCCGCGCCCACGCCGAGGTTCCACAGGGCGCCCAGCAGGGCGAGTGGCGGGTAAAGGGCCGACAGGGCGAGCGGCACGAGCCCGAGGGCGACGAGCGCGAAGAACCGCGGCGTGAAGGTCAACGCCCGGCCCCGGCGAACGGCAGCCGGAGGCCGTCATGGGCGAGCGCGACGTGGGGCGGCGAACCGGCGCTCACCCGGTCGTGGTCGAAGTGGTGCGACAGGTGGGTGAAGTACGCGCGGCGCGGCGCCAGGTCGGCGACCTCCTCGAGCGCCTGGTAGAGGCCGAAGTGCGTCGGGTGCGGGTCGTAGCGCACCGTCCCCAGCACCAGGGTGTCCAGCCCGCGCAGGTGCGGCGCGTCCCATCCGGTATGCACGAAACGTCGGTGACGTAGGCGAACGCGGCGCCGAACTTGTAGGCGACGACCGGCAGGCTTCCGTGCAGCACGGTGAGCGGCAGGATGTCCAGGCCGAGAAGGCGCAGCGGCTCGAACGGGTGTATCTCGCGGAGTTCGAGCCCTGGGGCTTGCCGCCCCCGGCCTGGGTCTCCAGGAAGCAGTAGTCGAAGACGCGGCGCAGATGGTCCAGGCCGGCGCCGTGCCGTGGATCGGCATCGGCATCTTGTGCCGGAAGTTGAACTGGCGGATGTCGTCCATGCCGAAGATGTGGTCGGCGTGGGTGTGTGTCATCAGGACGGCCTCGATCCGCCCGACGCCCGCGGCGAGCATCTGCAGGCGCATCTCCGGCGTCGTGTCCACCAGCAGGTTCCGCGTCCCCTCGGCGGTCTCGACCCCCACCAGGATCGACGGGCGCGTCCGCTTGTTTTTCGGGTTCGGCGACGCACAGACCGCGCAGTCACACCCGATCATCGGGATGCCGGTCGAGGTCCCGGTCCCGAGGAAGGTGACGGAAAACGCTGGCGAGGCGGAAGGCATGTCTGATTATAGCCGCCCCCCGCCGGGGTGTCAATGCGGGTACCGCGTCCACTGTCGCAGCACCTCGTGGCGGGTCGTCGTGCCCGTCGTGCCCAGCTGCTGGACCGTGAGCGACGCGACCAGGTTCCCCACCTGTGCCGCCTCGACGAGGCTCGCGCCGCAGCAAAGCGCGGCGACGATCCCCGCGGTCGCGCTGTCCCCGGCGCCGACGGGGTCGACCGGTGCGGCGACGGGGATGCCCGGCACGCGCGTCCGCTCGTCCCCGTCGACCAGCGTCATCCCCTCCTCGCCCAGCGTCAGGAACACGGGACGCCCGGTTCGCGCCGCGAGCGCCCGCGCGGCCGCCTCGGCGTGGTCGCGGTGGACGGGCGCGCCCCCGGTCGGAATCCCCGGCGATCACCGCCTCTCGCCTATTCGGCTTGACGATGCAGCCGCGAAAGAGGCCGATGCGCGCCCGCGAGTCGGCGAAGAAGACCACCCGGGGGTGGTCCCGTGCGAGCCGGGACAACTCCTCCCGCACCGCGCCGGTGACGACCCCGCAGTCGGGCTCCTCGACCTGATCGGCCACGATCACGGCGCCCACGCCCCCCACGTGCTGGCGAAGGACTTCGATCACCCGCGCTTCCGCGTCCTTGGGGAGCGGCGCGCGGTTCTTGTGGTCCAGCCGGTTCATCTCGACGGCCGGGCCGCCCGGCATGAGGCGCATCGGCTTGGTGTAGGTGGGCGTCAGACGACCCGGCGCGATGACGGGGAAAGAGACGGCCCGCAGGCGCTCCAGCCCGCGCCTCAGGTCATAGCCCTCGCCGTCGTCGCCGAGCACGCTCGCCACGCCGACAAAGCCGACGCCCAGCGCCGTCAGGTTGGCGACGACGGTGCCCGCCGCGCCGGGGCTGGTGCGGACCTCGACCACCTGATGCGCCTCGAGTCCCGTTTCCAGCGACGTCTCGGCCCGCGACGGGTCGATCAGCAGATACTTATCCAGAAACAGGTCGCCGACGACCAGGATGCGCGCCGCGTCGAAGCCGCCCAGAATCTGCTCGAGCCGCTCAGGCGTCACGGCAGACCTCCAGGATCTGGCGGTACAGGTGGGGGATCGTCGCCTGGTGATCACCCTGGATGTAGAAGCTTTCGCCGGCGTCCTGTACTGTGCGCACCAGGATCGTCTTGTAAGGCCGGTAGTAGTACAGGGGGTCGGTTTTGGGCGCCTCGCGGTGGTAGTCACCGCGGCCCAGGGGCAGCAGATCGAACACGGCGGTCGTGAAGCGGGTGATCTGTCGCCCTTCCTGGCGGGCGACGTTGCGCGCCATCGCGAGCGCCTTCAGGTATACCTCCGGCCCCATCACGGCGCTGCCGACATTGAGCAGCACGCCGCCCTCCAGCCGCGTGACTTCCTGGGCGAAGACCAGGAAGTCCTGGTACGAGGCCGCGCCCAGCGCCGCGCCGTCGCAGTTGGGGTGCTCGTGGAGGATGTCGCAGCCGATGCCGACGTGCACGGTCACGGGCACGCCGGCCCGGCAGCCCGCCGCCAGAACGCTGACCTCCTTGTGCGGGAAAGGGCCGTCAGCGATGGCGCGGCCCAGCGCCTCCCCCACGCCCCTGCCCTCCGCCCAGCCCTCCCGGATGACGTCGTTGATGCGGCCGGTTTCTTGCCACAGGCCGAACTGCCCGGTGCGGATGTAGTCGGCCACGCGCTCCGTGGTCGCGCCGACCAGCGCCAGCTCGTAATCATGGATCGGCCCCGCCCCGTTCATGCCGACGAGCGTGACCAGGCCGCGCTCGATCAGGTCGATCAGGAAGCGCGACACCCCGCGCCGCAGCACGTGCGCCCCCATCAGCAGGATAACCGCGCCCCCCGCCCGGCGCGCCCGCACGATCCGGTCGGCCAGGGTCCGCAGGTCGGGACAGTCGAAGGGCGGCAGCGGCGCATCCAGCGGCAGGACGTCCCCCAGGGTCATGTCGTGGACCCGCTCGGCCAGGGGCAGGATCTTCAGCTTACGGCGATCGAACGCGGCGTACGGCATCGACCAATCTCCTCCGTGCCTTTGAGACGGACTGCCGGCGGCACGAGAATGCTGGCTTGCTTACTTCTTTTTGCGCGTCGTGCGGCAGTTGGCTGCGTGCTTGCCCCACAGGTAGCCGCACGCCGGACACAGCTCGATATCCCAGGGCAGCTTCTTGGCGGTCCGTCCGGCCGCCTTCTGGCCCGCGCCGCTCCACGAGTTGGCGATCGATCGGGTCAGCCGCTCGCGTTCCTGGCGAAGATCCTGAAGCCGCGTTTGTGCTTGCTTATAAGCGGCGCAGGCGGCGCGCACGGCTTCCACCTCGGAGCGCTTGACGTAGGCCGTGCGCACCCGGCTGCCTTCCCGCCACACGCGGTAGTAGTAGGGGCCGTGCGGCCTCCCCTGCCGGCAGCGACAGGTCGGCTTGGAGCAGCAGGTGTACCGGGTGCAGAGGGTGCCCGGCAGCGGCGCGACGTCGTCATCTTGCGGGTTCATTGTCACACTATACCGTAAAACGCGGTTCCGGCAAAGTCTCCCGGCGCTGCCTGTCTACCGGCTCGCTGCGGCGGCGTCCGTCTTCGGCTGTGAGAGCGCCGGGTCGGACAGGAAGTCGGCGCGGTACTTCATGGCCTGGACGAGGGCGCGCTCGTAGTACCTGAGGGTCTCGATCTTCAGGAGCTTGTGTTCGCGCATCAGGCCGGCGGCGGCGTCGGCGATGCTGCGGATGTTGCCGCGGTTGACCTTGCGGTCCATCAGCGTCGCCATGCCCGCCTCGGAACGGACCAGGTCGGACACGCGCGCGGTCAGCGTCCGCGTGTCCGCCCAGCAGCGGTAGGCCGGGTCGCTCTTTTGCCGCTCCGCCTGCCGCGACAGGGCGATCTGCGCCTGCGCCTCGGCGTCCGCCGCGCCCCAGAACACGCCCAGCGCCCGGGGCGCCGCCTGCCCCCCGGCCTGCTCGTAGACCGTCGTGATCGGCACCGTCACCGGGTCGTCGCCGGGCCAGTAGCGGGCGCGGGCGACGAGCACCTGCGCGAGCCGGAACCCGTCGAGGCTGCCGGCGCGCTCGAAGACCGCCGTCAGACGCTTGTCGTCGATGATCTTTTGGACCGCGTCCGCGCCGCGCAGCTCCGCCCCAGTGGCCGGGTCCACGGCCACGAGTATCCCCTCGGGCGCGACGTCGATGCCGAAGCGGCGGAACGTCGCCTGGAAGTCCGGCCCGTCGCTCGCCTTGTGCTGCAGCAAGACCGCGGCCAGCGATCCGCCCCCCTCGCGGGCCGCGATGAACTGGATAAACCCGATGGACACCCAGCCGGTGTCGTAAGTGTTGACGGCCTCGAAGCCGCCTTCCAGCCGCGACACCGCCTGCAAAACGTTGCGCTCGAAGGCGTCCCGGCCGGCGCGGGCGAACACAGCCTCGGCGCGCTTTTTTTCCTCGCCGGCGTAATCCTTGACGGGCCGCCCGTACCGCACGACGCCGTTCGCGGAGCGGTAGTAGGCGTAGCGGTCGGGGAAGGGGATGTTGTCGGTGTAGACGAAAGGCGCCGCGCCGTCCTCGGGGGCGAAGGTGACCGTGTACCGGGTGGGCCGGACGCGGGCGAACAGGGCCGGCGGCTCGCCGAGCGCCTCCTGGAGCGAGGGCGGGATGGGACCGGGCGGGGGCGCGTCGGGGCCGCCGCCCGCCTTCGCCTTATCCCAGGCGATCCGCTGCGAAAGCCAGGTCTCCCACGCGGCCACGTCGGCCGCCGCCGCGGGATCGGCGGCGACGCCGGCGCGGCGCTGGGCGACGAGCGGCGCGTAGCTCCAGTGCCAGGTCGAGCCCG
>JAUJNC010000334.1 GCA_030446525.1 Armatimonadaceae bacterium | reverse complement strand
TTATTGTCGACTGTCCTTCGAAGGGGGTGAGCATGTGCTGCGCGCTGACGTGGTGTTCTTCGTCCAGCCGTGGCCGGTGTGGGTGGCGGTCCTCGCCGGCGTGGGCTTCCTGGCCTGGCTGCTGTTCTTCTACCTCCGCGACGGAAAGCGCCCCTCGCTGCCGTGGAAGGCGCTGATGGTGGGCCTGCGCCTCGGCGCCGTGGTGGTGCTCAGCGTCCTGCTGTGGCAGCCGATGCTGCGGAGCCAGCGCACGGAGAGCACGCAATCCGTGGTTGCCCTGGTGGTGGACGAGTCCAGCAGCATGGCGATCCGCGACCGGTGGCAGGACACCCGCCGCAGGGCGGACCTGGTGAAGGCGCTCGGCGATCCCAGGATCACCCGCGCCACGCGCATGGAAGCGCTCACCCGGCTGGTGAACAAAGATGACGCCGCGCTGCTGCGCTCCCTGCTGAAGAAGCATTCCGTCCGCATCTACCGGTTCGGCGGCGACACCGTCGGTGGCGAGCTGCGCGCCTCGAAGGCCCGGAAAGCAGGAGGCGCGCGCACGGGCGAAGCGGAAGGGATCGAGACGATCCCGCTGGTCCGGAGAACGCCGGACGCGGACCAGACCCGCATCGGCAACGCCATCGACTACGTGATGCAGGACACCGCCGGGCAGCCGATGGCGGGGATCATCCTGCTCTCGGACGGCGGCCAGAACATGGGAGAGGACCCCGCGCTCGCCGCCCGCCGCGCTGGGGAGTCGAAGGCGCCTGTCTACACGGTCGGGTTCGGCGACCCCACCCCGCCGCAGGACGTGGCTGTCACCAGCCTCCTCGCCGACGAGGTGGTGCGCAAGGGCGACGAGGTAGTGGGCTCCGTGAGCGGGCGCCCGCGCGGGGATGCGGCAGGAACGTGGCTGTGGGCCAGGAACCATCGCGGCAATGCCGGCTGTTCGGCTTCCCAGAAACGGAATGGCGCCGGCTTCCAAGACCTGGCGCAGGTTTCGCCGGGCGGCGCGTCGAACTATCCGGCACCTGACTGTCAGGGAACGAAACCTACGAGGGATAGACACCATGGCGCGCATACCTATCGCATTGCAGCTGTATTCGGTGCGCAAGGACTGTGAGCGGGACCTGCCGGGCGTTCTGGACGCCGTCGCGAAGATGGGCTACGAAGGCGTGGAGTTCGCGGGCTACTATGGGAGAGACGCCCGGACGCTGCGTCAGATGCTCGATGAGCGCGGGCTGCGCTGCGCGGGCACGCACATCGGCATCAACACCCTGCTCGGCGACGAGCTCGAGCGCACGGTGACGTTCAACCAGACGCTGGGCAACCCGTACCTTATCGTGCCCGGCCTGCCCGAGGAGCGCCGCAGCTCGCGCCAGGCCTGGCAGGACACCGCGCGCACCATGAACGAGATCGCCGAGCGGCTCCGGCCCCACCAGATGCAGACCGGCTACCACAACCATCATATCGAGTTCAAAGAGATGGACGGCGAGCTGCCCTGGGACACCTTTTTCGGGAACACCCGGCCGGAGGTGATCATGCAGTTCGACACGGGCAACGCCCTCCATGGAGGGGCCGAGACGCTGCCCTTCCTGCAGCGCTACCCCGGCCGCGCCACGACGGTCCACCTGAAAGAGTACTCGAAGACGAATGACAAGGCGCTGGTCGGCGAGGGCGACGTGCCCTGGAACGAGATCTTCGCCGAGTGCGAAAGTGGGGGCGGCACCCGGTGGTACATCGTCGAGCAGGAAAGCTACGCCTACCCGCCGCTCGAGTGCGTGGACCGCTGCCTGCAGAACTTGAGGGCGATGGGGAAGTAAGCCTCCCGTACCCTGGCATTGTATGGTACCATAAAGGGCTATGGCAGGAACAGTCTTATCGGTTGAAACGCTGGGCGCGAGTCGGATCACCTCGAAAACGGACTCGAAGACGCTCCAGCGCGGGCAGGCGTACTATTTCAACCGGCGTGCGCGCGTAGAGTACGTTCGGCCGCGGGAAGCGCGCCTCCGGGTGCAGGGCAGCCGGCCCACCCCGTATCAGGTGGAGGTGCGCTTGGAGGCGGGACAGCTGGGGATGTCCTGCGACTGTCCCCTCGCCGACGGCGTGCCGCAGGTCATCTGCAAGCACAAGGTGGCCGCCTCGCTGACGCTGCAGGACTACCTGCGCTGGCATCCCGTGGAGACCTGGGAGACCACCCTGGCCAAAACGATCCAGGAAGCGCCCCGCCGCACGGCGGCGGTCGCCAAGTCCCTGCTCTTCTTCAGCCTCCAGAAACGCACCTCGACGTGGGGGATCTATCCCTACAGCCTGCCCGTGAGCCACTTCGCGCCCGATACGCTCGACGACCCCGAAGCCGTCGCGCGCGCGGTCAAAGCGGGCAAGCTGTCCCAACAGGCGCAGGGGGTCCGCTCCCAGGTGAACACGAAGCGCTTCGTGAACATCACCGAAGAGAGCCGGATGGCGGCGCAGATCGTCGCCATGATGCAGCAGTACTCGTACTACTACTACGCCGACAAGTCCCTGGCCTACGACACCCTGCTCCCGATGCTCCGGGGCAGCCTGGCGTACCTGGGGACCGAAAACGATCCGCTGCAAAAGCCCCTGCGGCTCCTCCCGGACGCGGGCGCGGCGGAGATCGAGCTGAACGAGACGCCGGAGGGGCTGCGCCTCGCCCCGGTGGTGATCGCGGGGGATCAGACCCTCCGGCTGTCGCCCAAAGAGACACAGGTCATCTCGGAGGAACCGCTCTGGCTGCTCTCGGGCGCGACGCTGTTCTCCCTCAAGGACTCCGCGGCGACGATCGCGCCGCTGCTGCAGAGCCCGGACCTGGTGATCCCCCCGGACGAGAAGACCTTCTTCCTCGAACAGTATCTGGTCCCGATCGCCGAGCGCCTTCCCGTACGCAGCGACGCCCTCGCCTGGGAGGACGTACAGGCGGAGCCGGTGCCGCGCCTGTACCTGAGCGAGGCGGGCGGCGGGCTGCGGGCGCACCTGCGCTTCGGCTACGGCGAGCACGAGCTGCCGTACGACAAGAGCCTGCCCGACCGGGGCGTCCGGCGCAAGCCCGACACGATGACGCTGGTGCGCGTCCTTCGCCGGCCGGACAGCGAGGAAGCGGCGTGGCAGGCGCTGTCGGACTACGGCCTGAAGCGCGACCCGGAGCCGGGCTGGTT
>JAUJNC010000333.1 GCA_030446525.1 Armatimonadaceae bacterium | reverse complement strand
CCGTGCCTTTCATCCCGTCCACAATGACGTGCTCCGGATAATCGCGCCGCGTCTGACTGCGCCGCCACTGGGCATGGAAGTAGGTGGCCTCGTCCGGCACGTCGTGGAGTTTGTAGAGAACGCGGTAGGCCACGATGTTGGCGTCTACCGGTCCTTCGTTCTCCAGCGTGATGCGTGCGCGCTTGCGGAAGGGCATCTGCCAGTAGCAGTTGCAGCCGCGATACGGTCCCACCGTGACCGGGAGCGAGTTGACGAGGTGCGGGGCGGAGTCGTGCCCCATCGCAAAGAAATCGCCCAGCGGCGCTTCGACCGAGGGGGCGGTCTCCTCGTCCCAATAAAAGCGCAGCACCAGCGCGCGATACTCCGGCAGGTCGCTGGTGATAAAGAACTGGTTGATACACCCCGGCCCGGGGACGTCAGCCAGCGTCACGGTCTCCCCGGCCTTGACTTTGATGAAGGGACGAACCTTCCAGCCACACCCGAGGTCCGTTGCCGCGCCGGAATGCACCAGATTCGGGTCCCGCGGGTTCGGCTCCCAGACGCACGCGCCGCCCTTTTCGCCCGTGGGGTTTTCCGCCGAGATCTGCCGGGTGACAACGCCGCTTTGGAACGGCAATGCACTCAGGAGTGCCGTCTGCTGCATGTAGTATCTCCTCGTTCTGAAAGATTATCCGGGAACGTGATCCGATGGGAATAGAGGAACTTGCGGAAAGCATGCACGATCTTACGGTTGACCATGAACAGCGTCGTCCGCTGGCTGTCCCGGGATTCCGCCGCGCGCCCGACGAGCGCCCGCGTCCACGGGCTTGGCCTCTACGAAATCATGCCCGCCGGGCTTATCCTGCGTCCCACGGGATCGGAAGACTACCTTTTCATGCACTTCCACGATCCGGTGCAGGTTTGGATTGACGGGGAACTGCGGGACGTGCCGGCCCATACCTTCTTTATCTGGACGCCGGGGGCCAGACACCACTTCGGGCATCCAGGCAAACTGTGGAAACATTCCTGGGTTCACTGTGACGGCAGCGCCGTTGCGACGGACATAGCGGGCAGCGGCCTGCCGATCGGGCGGGCGGTAACGCTCCCCGACGCTTCCCTGACCGAGCGGTGGCTGCTTCCCATCCTTGCCGAGGTTCAGGCGCATACGGAGCCTGACCCGGTGATCCTGGCGCACCTGTTCGGGATTTGGATACGCGAGCTGCAGCGCGTGGTAAACCCGGGGCCTGAGGCAGCAGCGCGAGTGCCGAAGCGGTTTCTTGCCGTCACGCGCTATATCGAGGAAAACCTGGCGCAGCCTATCACGTTAAAAGATCTGGCGGCGTGCGCAAACCTTTCCGCGTCCCAGTTTTCCATGGCATTCAAACACTGCTTCGGTACGTCGCCGATCGATTACGTGCTTGACCAGCGGCTTAAGCAGGCGATCTACTACCTGCGTGACCATAATCTGACGATCTCCGAAGTGGCCCACAAGATCGGCTTCCAGGATGCGTTCCATTTTTCACGGCAGTTCAAGAAGCGCCACGGGATAAGCCCTCTCCTGTATCGCAGGACGGTACTGAGCGTTCCTACCGGTCAGAAACAGCCAGCGCGTCTGCTTTGGCCGCAAGGAACGGACCACTGTACGGACGAACTGATTTTTGCCAGTAGAACTGCTGAGTAGCCGATAGGCCATCATGCGTCTACCCTGAAGTTGCCAAACTCTCAGGAAAGGCGCCGCACGATGGCCCAGAACTATTCTACACAAACCATCACCGACCAACTCGACGCGCTCGGCTTGCCCTTCGCTGCTGTGCTGGCACGCGTCTTAATCGCCTTGTTGACCTGCCGCAAAGCCAGCCTTCATCAGGTAGCCAACCTGTTGCCAGGAGACACAGACGCCGAGGCCAAAAGGCAGCAAATCCGCCGCACTTTGGATCAGCCGGCGCTCACCCAAGCCATGTGGGCCACCACGACAGCGGCCCTGTTGCCCGCCAAAGGCCCCTGGGTACTGGCCCTGGACCGAACCGAGTGGAGGTTGGGCAACACAACCATCAACCTGCTCGTGTTGGCGGTGGTCTGCGCCGGGTGTGCCGTACCACTCTTGTGGCTGGTGCTCGACAAGCCCGGAGCCAGCGACACCGCCGAGCGCATCGGCCTGTTGGAAAGGTATCTGGCTTTGTTCGACAAGCAGACGATCCGCTTCGTCACCGCGGATCGGGAGTTCATCGGTCGTGACTGGCTGGCTTGGCTGCGCACAGAGCAGGTGCCGTTTCGCATTCGGATCAAGGCAGGCGAGTGGCTGGTGCATGAGGATGGACGAAACAAACGGGCGGGCGAGTGGTTCGGCTTGCGCGCCTGTTGGTGCAAGCCCCGCCCCTTTTTGTTGTGGGGCTTGCCCGTGTTCGTGGGCGGCAAGCGTCTGCGCCGGAACAAGAGCAACAAGAGCAACAAGAGCAACAAGAGCAACAAGAGCAACGAGTGTTTGATCGTGATCAGCAATGAGGCCGGTGACTTGCTGGAAGAGTACCGTCTGCGCTGGAAGATCGAGACGTTGTTTCAGGCATTCAAGGGGCGCGGCTTCGAGATGGAGTCGTCGCGCCTGAGCGACCCCGTGCGTTTATCGAGCTGGTTTGGTTTGCTGTCGCTGGCTCTTTGTTGGTGCCTTCGCGTCGGTGAGTTTTTGGAGCGTGTGGAACCGCTGCGTCTCAAGAAGCATGGACGTGCGGCTCAGAGTATCTTCCATCGCGGTTTGAACGAGTTGCAAGCCCTGCTGGCACCGCTTGCAGGCAAAGCCTGTGAGGGCGCGTTTGTTCAGGCAGTCTGGCAACTCAGACCGGCGGCACTAAAGTGAAAAGTTGTTCGTCCGTACAGTGGGCGGGGGCATGGGCGGGATGGGCGGCGGGGGTGCGGAAGCGGCGCCCCCCCCGGAGCCTGCGGCGGCGGGCGTCGGGGGGGCGGGGGTTGCGGGCCGCAGCCCCCGGGTCGTCTACGTACGCGATGTGGCGCGCGTGGCGGACACGCACTGGGAGCGGCGCAGCGCGTATCACTACCTCAAGCACGATAAGGGCACCGAGGGCGAGGTCATCCCCTCGATCGAGGTGTCGGTCATCCAGAACCCCGGGGCGAGCAGCGCCCAGGTCGTCCCCGCCGTGATGAACGTCGTGCGGCAGATGGAGCGAGAAAACCCCGGCCTCACC
>JAUJNC010000332.1 GCA_030446525.1 Armatimonadaceae bacterium | reverse complement strand
CAGCGCCGCGCGTGGCGCACAGGGTGTCGAACAATTGCACATACCATACACCGCTCGTCGTGGTGTATATCGTGCTTCAAATCGACCTTTGACAACAGGCAATCGCGAAAGCGCCCTGCGCGCCATCACCGCAGGTGCTTTTTCTTAAACCTTTCCTGCTCCTTCTCGCCGCCGATGCGACGAACTTCCTTGCCATGCGGGTCCATGAGCCAGTACTCGTCCGAGCTCCCTTGCGCCGTATACCTGTGCCTCAGGACGATCAGATGCCCCCGGTGCTCCCCTTTGCGTACAACCTCGAGGGTGTTCCCGTCGCAGACAAACGAGACCTTCCGGGTGTTCACATCCACCCTGTGGACCGCGTCCGAGGTCGCGTAGGCATGACTCAGGAAGTAGATCAGCCGCCCGTCCGGCGAGAATTGTGGCGCACGGAAACCTGCCAGAACCTTCCTGGGGTCCTGACTCCCTTCCCCCCGCACGATCCGCACCGGCCGCCCTCCCTTGCTGTCCGCGACCCAGATCTCTTTGGCTTCTACACTACCAGCACCCGTCTCTATGGTGCGACCCGGCGTGCCCCGCACGAACACGACCCTTTTGCCGTCGGGTGACATGCTCGGGTCGGAATCCCTGCCCGAAGCCATCAACCTCTTGGCGTGGCCGGGTTTGCCCAGGACAAAGAGGTTCCCTCCCCTTGCGAAGACCGTCTGGGCCTCGGAGCCTAAGGAACACGTCGCTACCGACAGCAAAACGAAGAACCATCGTCGCATCGGGCAAAGCCTCTTCCTATAAGCGATTTCCTGTGCGGGCTGTCTGTGGCTGCGGAGCGGCGCCGGCCCGCCGCTATCCCGCGGCGAACAGGGTCTTTTCGGTTTTCACCTTCCAGGAGCCGCCGTGCCGCACCACACGGAAGAGGCTCTCCTGCTGCGGACCTCGGTCCGGGTTGCCCAGCGGGTTGCGCTTGTAGCCGGCCCGGACCTCGGCTTCCTGATCGCCGATCTGCCGGATGCTGACGATGTACACCAGCGTGCCGGGGATCACCCAGCCGTCTTCGGGGTGCGGCTTGTGCGCCTGGCGCCAGCGCTCCGCGAAGGGGGCCATGCGGGAGAGCGGCCGCGCCGAGGGCGCTGCGGAAGGCAGACCGGATGCGAACCCCACATCGGCTACTGCCTTCGCGCCCGGCGCGGCATCGGCGGGAACGCTACTTCTTGGTTCTGGGGTAGGCCTTGAGGGCGTCGTTGAGCACGTCGCGGACCGAGTTGCCGCAGGCCGCGCCCATCCGGCTGCGGTTGCCCTTGGAGAACAGGCCGCTACTGCCCGTGGACTTGCCCTCCCACACATACGCGCTCAGCACGGGCTTCTCTTCCTTGACGTCCAGCAGCCACGTCTTGGTCTTGGCCAGACCCTCGCGCTGCTCGTTGAAGAGGTTCTGCTTGGTCTTGGCGTAGGCCTGCGTGATCACCACGAAGATCACCAGATCGGCCCCGACGGCCTTGCCCACCTTGTAGACGGGCTCCCGGCGCTGGTCCTCCTCGTCGGAGAAGTTGATCCCCAGATCCTGGATGGCCTTGGCGACGGCCGCCTCGTCGATGACCTGGAACCCGCGCTCGGTGAACTGGCTGATCATCTCGGCGCGGGCGGCGTTGGCCTGGTCCCGGCGCTGGTCTTCCTTCTCGCCGGTCATGTCGACCACCGGCAGGATGGCGACCCTGGCGGCGCCGGGGTCGAGCTGCCGGAGCTCCGACACCTTGCCCTGCGCCCGGAGCGGCGCGGAAGCGCATACGGTGAGAACGATCACCGCGGCGAACATGCGAACAAACACGGACATCCTGATACCTCCTGATTTCGACTTTGCGATTGTTTATGACCGGCATTACTGTAGCAGGCCAGCGTGTGCAAAACGTGAACAACGCCCGTCAGGTCACCCTTATCGTAAGATCACTGGCGGGGCATCCAGGATCTCTGAATGCCAAAAGAAGGAGACGTCACGGTCCCGGGAGGGCGGACCCCGGTGAGGCGCGAGGACGAGACCGGGACGGCCCCCGGCTCCTCGGCCCCCGCCGACAGGGCGGCCAGGGCGAGGAGCAGGGCGGCGGCGAAGGCCAGCAGGCAGACCCGGTTGCCCCAGGCGCGGGTCAGGACGGGTTGGACATAGGTTCTCACGGACGTGCTCCCAAGGTGAACTGCCCGTCCAGCCAGCAGGACAGGCTTCGGTGAAAGCGCCCCAGAGCGCCGGCGCAGGGGCTGCCGCCCGCCTCGGCGTCCGCCACCAGAATGGGGTTCCTGGCCGCCCCCCGCAGCGCGGACGCGACCTCCTCCACGTTCCCCACCGCTAGCGGGCGGGCATGGCGGCGATCGCCGCCGGGATGCGAGGCCGGCTGTTCACCATAGGCGAGCGCCGCCAGGCAGGCCGGATCCACGAGCGGGAGGGCGGCCGCCGCTCCCAGGAATGCCTCCGCGAGGCCCCGTCGATCCGGCTCCGCTTCCTCACCCCCATTGACCGCAAGGCAGTGCCAGCCGCGCCGCAGGGCGGCGAGGGCGCAGGCGAAGTACAGCTCCAGGGGCGTCGCGCCGGCCACGCCGACCGCGAGCAGCGTCGCGCGGGGCCGCTCGTCACCCCCGGCCCGGTGCAGGTAGCCCGTGCGGCGCGTCCCCTCGTGCGCGATCTCCACCGCCTCGCAGGCAGGGGCGGACAGCCGCATCGCCGTCTTGAAGCAGGCCCCGCTTGCCTCACGGGTCGTAGACACCCGCGGGTCGCGCCCATCCCTTTGGAGGAAGCGGCCTGCCGTCCGGTAGTAGTGCGCGGCGCGCAGGAAGGCGTCGCGCGCCGCTCCCTTCCGCCCCTCGGCGAGGTCGGAGGCCGCCCACCGGCGCACGCGCTCGGCCAGGCCGATCCACGCGATGTGCCAGCTCTCGTGGTCACCCTCGCGGACCATTTGGGCGGCGCTCAGGCACTCGCCCATGTCCGCGCCGCCGTGGGCGGCGCAGTCCAGCGCCTCGATCAGGGCGCACGAGAACGCTTCGGTCTGGAAGAAGGAATTCATCTGTCCGTGTTGCTCCGCCGCGAACGCGCGCGGGTTCGCGGCGCTTTGCTGTCAAGATTGTAGCCGGAGGCGCCGCCCGGCGGCATCGCCCGCAGGTTCACACTTTGCGGTGACAGCAGGGAGGAAAGGCCGGTTCGCCCGCGGGC
>JAUJNC010000331.1 GCA_030446525.1 Armatimonadaceae bacterium | reverse complement strand
CGCGGGCACGGCGTTGTCGCTGGTCAGGCCGCGGATGGCCAGCACGTTCTGGGCGTTCTCGATCCCGGCGGCGTTCTGCCGCTCGAGCGCGATGTGCTCGAACGTGACCCCATACTGGTAATGCGAAACCCGGAACCCGTAATCGAAGCCGGTGATGCGGATGCGCTTCATCAGGCAGGGTCCCGGCCAGGCGCGCGTGAGCAGGATGCCGGCGTGACCGGCGCCGTCGCCGGAGCGGATGGTCACGCCGTGGATCGCGCCGCGATTGCTCGCCACGAAGTCGATGCCGACCGCGCCGGGGTTCCCGCGCCCGCTGTCGATGGTCAGGTTGCGGATGCTGTGCCGGAACGCGCGGTTGCCGCCGCCGTCGGGATGCTCGCCCTTATCCATCTCCGAGCCGGTCTTGAGGACCGCCTGCGGCTTCTTCGGATCGCCGAACCCCGCCGCATTGTCCGCCAGCTTGAGGATCGTCTTCTCGCGGCTTTGGCCGACCAGCACGAACCCGGCGCGCCAGCCCAGGCTCCAGCCCTCTTTCCCGGTGCGGGCTTCGAGCGGCCCCCGGATGTCGTAGGTCCCGGCGGGCAGGTAGATCATGCGCGGCGACCGATACCGGCTCGGGTTCGTTTCCAGCGTTTTCGAGATCGCCGCTTGGAGGGCCTCGGTGTCGTCCTTGCCGTCGTCCGGCTTCGCGCCGAAGTCGCTCACCCGGGCGACGCGCGCATCCGCGGGAACCGGGAACTCCTCGGCGCGGGCGCTGCCGGGCACTGGTAGGAACAAAGACACGGGCAGCGCGGCGCACGCAGCCACTATCGCCCGGGGGAAGCCGCGGCGCTTCCCGCCGGATCCGCCAGCGCTTCGCGCCCTGCTATAGCACGGGGTAGGGTTCATGGAATTCTTCTCTACGAGGCAGGAAACGCCGAATCAAGGATTGTGGCCAGCAGTCAGAGCTTTCTGCTTACTGATATACCACTCGTAGGCTTTGGTCTGCTTGCGCCACTTGGCATGGCCGTCATAGTAGACGACGTTAGCACCCTGCTGATGCCGCTTGATAAAGGCGTACTGGTAACCACTGAACTGTGGCACGTCGGTGTAGTTCCCGTCCCAGAGGTTGCCCTGCCGGCGGCCATCAGTGATGACAATTGTGTCGGCGGGCGCCTCTATATCTGCCAGAGCATTTCCGTAAGCGTCACTCTGACCGTTCGGCACCCCGATCGCGCCTTGTGGTGGCACGACATTGTTGATGCGTATGATGCAGTTGATTGCGTAATCCAAGGTGGGGACATCGGGATTGGCCGCCTGCGGCATCTGCGTTGGGTTCCATTTGATGCGCAAGCTCTCATCCGCCGACGGACAGAGCCAGACGCCCGTGTTCTTGATATAGGGATGCATCAACTGGGCGAAGACGACCCTCCCGCTAGGACTGTTCTTGTAGAAGCCGCTGTAGGTCTCGTCATAGTCTTGGGAATACATCTGCAGACCGGTGCCGACCTGCTTGAGGTTACTCAAGCAGGCGGTCTGCCGGGCCTTCTCCCTTGCCTGGGCAAAGACGGGAAAGAGGATGGCAGCAAGGATAGCTATTATGGCTATCACGACGAGCAGCTCGATCAGGGTGAAACCGGCGGATCGGCAAGTACCCGGGTTGAAACACCTTCGCTTCATGAGTAACAACCTCCTTAAGTTGCGCAGATGACCAAAAATGACGAGACAGGTGCGGTCAGGGACCGGATGGCGGAGCGCTGGTCCCGCCGGAAAGCGTGAGCGGGAGAGAGCGGGGGGGGAGAGCGCGTGCGGGATCCTCGATCTTCTCCAGCAGCATCTCCACCGCCGCCTGCCCCATGCCGTACTCGGGCAGCACACAGGTAGTGAACACCAGGCCCGTCGCCGGATCCTCGGCCGGCTCCATATCGAAGGTGACCAGGGACAGATCGCGGGGGATGCTCAGGCCCAGCGAGCGGGCGGCCGCCGCGATGGGCAGCGCCTCCTTCACACCGTAGGCGATGACGGCGGTGGGGCGGTCCGGCGCCGCCAGCCACTGTGTGGAAAAGGCCATGCGCTCGCTCGTCGCCAGCGGCTCTTTACCGATGGTGCGCAGCGTCAGCCCCGCCGCCCGCATCGCCTGCGCACAGCCCGCTTCGCGGTCGGTCGCGCTGTAGTGGGCGGACTCGGTGTAGGAGACATAGGCGATCCGGCGGTGCCCCAGCCGGAGCAGGCGCTCGGTCGCCGACTGCGCCGCCCCGAGATCGTCCGGGTGGACGCAGTCGGCGTCCAGCTTGGCGTTGGTCCACACGAACGGCAGCCGGTGCCGGCGTACCAGCTCCCGCAGCCGCGCGGGGAAGTTGTGGGTGTAGTTGATGATCAGCCCGTCCGCCATCCACTCGCGCAGGAACTTGGGGACGGCGGCCTCGTCGGTGAGCCGCTCATCCGGGACACGGGCCAGGACCAGGTGCAGGTTGCGCTCGGCCAGGGCGTCGTGGATGCCGTCGAGCAGGCCGCGCGGCAGGGTGCTCTGGATGGCCACAGTGCTGAGCAGGAGGGCGGCGCAGCCGAAGCGCCCGGTGCGCACCGCGATCGCCGACGTGTTGGGGCGGTACCGCATCTCCTCGGCGGCCGCCAGGACACGCCGGCGGGTGTCTTCGCTGACGCGGACGCTGGCGCGCGTCGTCTGCCGCGGGTTGAGCACGCGGGAGACGGCGGCGCGTGAGACGCCGACCTTCCTGGCGATGTCATTCATCGTGACCATGATACGCTACATGATTACTCGTGGAATCATGTGGTGCCAAGGATACCACGAGTAATCATGTCTTGTCAAGACGCTAGGGCGCTTTTTTGTTCGCGGCGATGCGCAGACCTGCTGCGGCGACTGCCACGCATGGCCTCGATGCCGGTCACTGTTCTTCCGTCTCGACGCGTTTCTGCCTGCCGACAGCGCTGCCAGGCGCCTGGGGCGACACACGAAACGCGGCATCGCCCGTGATGGCGTCCAGGGCGATGGGCAAGATACCCTGTCCGGAGCAGGCCGTCTGCGTTTTTATGATACGTCCCTGAGCGGTATCGAAGACGTCGATCCGGTACTCCCCATCCGCCAGACCTTTCAGCTGGAGCCGCGCGCTCTGGAAGGAGACGGGTTTGCCTTCCAGGATCTGCTGATACAGCCGCCCATAGGTCACGTTGGACAGGTAGAAGAAGGCGTGAT
>JAUJNC010000330.1 GCA_030446525.1 Armatimonadaceae bacterium | reverse complement strand
GATCCGGGAGCCCGCGCACGTCCAGCCGCTCAGCGGCGCCCGCCCGATCCTCACCTCGGTCGCGGGGGTGCGCGGCGCGCAGATGACGCCGCAGTCGCTGTCGGCGAGGAGGGCGTCCAGACGGTCGGCGCCCCACAGCTCGTCCACGAACGACGGCTTGTCGGTCCGGCGCGGGTCCGTGGCCAGCACGCGCATCCCGCTGGTCTTCCCGCGCCGGGCCACCTCTTCGCCGATGCCGCCCAGCCCGATCACGCCCAGCGTGCAATCGGCCAGATGGATGACGGGCACGTCCGGATCCCACTCCCGTCGCAGCTGACGGCGCAGGCTCACGTGGAAGCCGCGCGCGAACAGGAGGACGAAGCCGAAGGCGTGGTCGGCGATGTGGTCGTTGTACACGCCGCGCATGTTCGTCAGCGTCACGTCGCTCTGGGCCAGCTCCGGGAAGACGAAACGCTCCAGCCCGGCCATCGGCGCCTGGACCCAGCGCAGCTTCTGCGCCGCCCCCAGCAGCTCCGGCGTGATCCTCCCGAAAAAGGCGTCGGCATCGGCGATCTCCCGCCGCGCTTCCTCGTTGGATGCCGCGTTGACGGCCTGCATCGCGCCTGCCGCGGCGCGGATGCGCCGAAACGCCTCTTCCTTCACGGAAGGAAACACCACCATCTTCATGTTTCTACTCCCCAACCGGCAGACGGGGGTGACCTCGGGAGGTCACCCCCGTCTGCCGGTTATAGCGGATCTGGACGGAGCAGTCAAGGGGCTGCCGGGATTAAGAAACGTGCGTGAGCGGGTGGTTTCTCTATCTCCGCGCCAAATCCGCCGGGCGGGCCGCGTCCACCTTGACGCGGCGGCCGCGCAACTTGGTGTGGCGGAGCGCCTCGATCACGGCGCCGGCGGCGTCGGCGGGCACCTCGACGAAGGCGGCGCGGTCCAGGATGTCGATGGCGCCGATGGCGCGGCCGGGGAGGCCGACCTCGCCCGTGATCGCCCCGACCAGGTCCCCGGGCCGCAGGCCGTCCTGCCGCCCCAGACCCACAAACAGGCGGGCCATGCCCGCCTCCGGCTGCTCCCCATCCGCCGCGATCTCCTGCGCCACCTCGGAGGGCGCGCCCACCGAGTTTTGCCACAATATCTGGAGGGCGGCGGCGGCGATCTCGGAGGGATCGTACTGTTCGGAAAGCTCCTCCACGGTCGCCAGGTGCCCGTCGAAGGCGGCCGCTTGCAGCGTTTCCCGCAGGGTCCCCTTGAACATCTCGCGCCGGCGCGCGGCGATGTCGGCGGCGGTGGGGATGCGCGCGGGCTTGATGGGCGCGCCGATCATCCGCTCGATCATCTGCAGCTGCCGCCGCTCCCGCCCCTCGACCAGGGTGATCGCGTCGCCCGTCCGCCCGGCCCGGCCGGTGCGCCCGATGCGGTGGATGTACTGCTCCACGTCCCAGGGGATGTTGTAGTTGATGACGTGCGTGACCGTCTCGATGTCCAGGCCGCGCGCGGCGACGTCGGTGGCCACCAGCAGGTCGGACTGCCCCTCGCGGAAGCGGCGCATCACGCGGTCGCGTTCCGCCTGGCTCATGTCGCCGTGCAGCGCATCGGCGCTGTAGCCGCGCAGGCGCAGCGCCTCGGCCAGATCGTCGGTCTCCTGGCGGGTGCGACAGAAGACGATGGTCGGGCCGGGTGTCTCCATATCCAGCACGCGCGCCAGCGCGTCCAGCTTCTTGCCGTGAGGGACCTCGTAGTACGTCTGGTTGGTTGTCTCCACGGTCCGCCGCCTGGTCTCGATGGCGACATGCTCCGGGTCGCGGAGGAACTTCCTGGCGAGGGCGGCGATGCGCGGCGGCATCGTCGCCGAGAAAAGGGCCAGCTGGCGCTCCGGCGGCAGCTCGGCCAGGATCGCCTCCATGTCCTCGAGGAACCCCAGCGCCAGCATCTCGTCGGCCTCGTCCAGCACGCACATGGTCACCGCCTGCAGATTGAGCGAGCCGCGCCGCATGTGATCCTGCAGGCGCCCCGGCGTGCCGACCACGATGTGCGCGCCCGCCCGCAGGGCGCGGAACTGCCGGTCGATGGGCTGGCCGCCGTACACGGGCACGACCCGCAGGCCCGTGTGCTTGGCCAGCGCGTGGATCCCGCCGGCGACCTGCACGGCCAGCTCGCGCGTGGGCGCCAGGACCAGGGCCTGCGTTTCGGCGCGGGACGGGTCCGCGCGCTGGATCAGCGGCAGGGCGAACGCGGCCGTCTTGCCCGTCCCCGTCTGCGCCTGGCCGATCAGGTCACGGCCGGCCAGCAGGATCGGTATGGCGCGCGCCTGGATCGGCGTCGGCGTTTCGAAGCCGGCTTCGGCGACGGCGCGGGCGACCGGCTCGGCCAGCCCGAGGTCGTCGAAACTAGCCGCGGCGGGCGCTTCCTCGGCGGCGTCGGCGGTCCGCTCTTCGGCCTTCTTGCCTGCCGCCTTGTCGTTATTCTTTTTCTGCATGGTTCTTCCTGGGGATAGTCTTGTGGGGGGGCGGCGCCCCCCATTCTCGGATGTTACCCATCCGCACATGATTAAATAACAAGGGCCGGCCCGCTCGGGTGCGGGCCGGCCCTCCCTGCTCTCGCAGGGGACGTGTTTTCGCTACCGTGCGCTCGCCTGAGCACCCCCGCCGCGGTACAGCTTGCGCCCGCCGGGGGCGAGCAGCTTGCCTTCCTTGGCCAGCCGGCGGATCGTCGCGTCCACCTGCTTGAACTCCGGAATACGATCCTGGCCGAACGTCAGGTTGTCGGCGTTACTCGGGCGCCTCGTCATGTACCGGCGCCAGGCTTCGTCGAGGACCGGGCTGATCCTGGCCAGATCGGCGCCCTTGCTCAGGTCGATCGTCGCCAGGACGGCGGGGACCCTCCCTACGGGGCAGCTCCCGGTCAGCTCGGTCGGCTTGGCGCTTTCGTCGATGTTGTTGGAATCGAGAACGACGAGGCGGGCGGGCCCGTTCGGGTCGCCTCGCTGCCACCAGAACTGGCGCAGGTGGCGGGAAAGAAACTCTTGATACCCCTCGAGCGTTGCGGCCGCCCGGGAGCTGCCCTCGGTGAAGGCCGACAGGTTGCGCTCGCGGGCCCCCTGGCTGAGGTTGCCGTGCAGCTCCACGGCGGGGATGCCGGCGGCGGTGAGCTGTCTTGCGAGCTTCTTGTCCGTGTGCTTGGTGCGCAGGAACAGCAAGCTG
>JAUJNC010000329.1 GCA_030446525.1 Armatimonadaceae bacterium | reverse complement strand
GATCATCGCCTGGACCGCCGGGCGCCGCTCGCCCTCGAAGAACATGTGCTCGGTCCGGCACAGGCCGATGCCCTCGGCGCCCAGGCGTATCGCCAGCTCGGTGTCGGCGGGGGTGTCGGCGTTGGTGCGCACGCCCAGCGTGCGGAACTCGTCCGCCCACCCGAGGAACGTGCCGAACTCGCCGGTCATCTCCGGCTCGACCACGGCGACCGTCCCGTTGATCACCTCGCCCAGCGTCCCGTTGAGCGAGATCGCGTCCCCCTCCCGGATCGTCGTGCCGTCGACCGTGAACTGGCGCCGGGCGTCGTCCACGCTGATCGCGCTACAGCCCGCGACCGTCGGGATGCCGAAGCCGCGGGCGACCAGGGCGGCGTGGCTGGTCATGCCCCCGCGCTCGGTCAAGACGCCCTCGCTCGCCAGCATCCCCTTCAGGTCGTCCGGCGACGTGTCCGCGCGCACCAGGATCACCTTCTGGTCCGCGCCGCCCTTGCCCAGCTCGGCGGCGCGCTGGGCGTCGAACACGGCGATGCCGGCCGCCGCGCCCGGCCCGGCGGGCAGCCCTTTGGCGAGCACCTGGTACGACGTGCCGGGCTTGATGATCGGGTGCAGGCACTGGTCCAGAAGCTCCGGCGATACGCGACCGACGGCCTGCTCGCGCGTGATCAGCCCCTCGCCTACCATGTCCACGGCGATCTTGACGGCGGCGGGGCCGGTGCGCTTGCCCGACCGGCACTGGAGGATGTACAGCTTGCCCTTCTCGATCGTGAACTCGATGTCCATCATATCCTTGTAGTGGTTCTCAAGGATGTTGCAGACGTTGACGAAGTGGTCGTAGATGGCCGGGCTTTGACGGGCAAGCTCGGAGATGGGGGTGGGGGTGCGGACCCCGGCGACCACGTCCTCGCCCTGCGCGTCCATCAGGTACTCGCCGAAGATCTCTTTCTCGCCCGTCGACGCGTTGCGCGTGAAGGCGACGCCCGTGCCGCAGTCGTCGCCCATGTTGCCGAAGACCATGCTCTGCACGTTGACCGCCGTGCCGATCTCGTCGGGGATGTGCTCGCGGCGCCGGTAGATGATGGCCCGCTCGTTGTTCCACGACCGGAACACGGCCTCGATGGCGGCCTGGAGCTGGGCGAAGACGTCCTGCGGGAAGTCCTGCCCGGTCTGCTCGCGCACGTGCGCCTTGTAGCGCGCCGTCAGCTCCTTGAGCCCCTCGGCATCCACCTCCAGGTCTTCCGTGACGCCCCGCTCCCGCTTCAGCTCCTGGAACAGGTGCTCGAAGTCGTGTTTGGAGAGCTTGCCGGACTCGTCGGAGAAGGCCACGTCCGAGAGCATCATGATGAAGCGGCGGTACGAGTCATAAACGAAACGCTCGTTGCCGGACTGCGCGACCAGCCCTTTCACGGTCTCGTCGTTCAGGCCCAGGTTCAGGACCGTGTCCATCATGCCCGGCATCGAGAACTTCGCGCCGGAGCGGACGGAGACCAGGAGGGGGTTGGACCCGTCGCCCAGCTTCTTGCCGATCTTCTCTTCGACCTGAGCGAGCGCAGCCCTGACCTCATCCATCAGGCCGTCGGGCATCTTGCCGCCGTTTGCGTAGTAGTCGTTGCAGACCTCGGTGGTGATGGTAAAACCGGGCGGGACGGGCAGTCCGATGTTGACCATCTCCGCCAGGTTGGCGCCCTTCCCGCCGAGCAGGTCGCGCATCGAGGCGTCGCCCTCTTCAAAAAGCCAGACGCGCTTTTGCGTTGCCATTTCTTTGAATCACTCCTTCAACGGATTGCATACGGCGGCGGGCACTCCCCGCCCGCCGCCGTAGCAACCGAGCTTATCTATGAGAAAGTCCAGGGGCTAGGCGTAAGAACGCCGCGCGTCCCATGCTCCTGTGTGATGGGGCGCGGCGAACTCCGGGTAATTTTACCTCAATTGCGGCGCGCGCGGCAAATGGCAATCATCAAGCCCCCGTAACGCGAAGAAAAAGCCCCGCATCAAGCGTAAGTAAGCTTGGGCTGGGCGGATCACCTCTGGTGCAGGGCTATCCGTGCCATCTGAGCCACACTCCCTTTGCCTAACGTCGCGGCCCTTAGCAGCATTGCGCGGCCTTCCGCGTGCCGGCCTTGGGAACGCAACGTCTTTCCTAGGTAAAGACATGGTACCGCGAGGTCTGGCTTGATGCGGATGGCTTGCCGAAACTCTGCCGCAGCTTCGTCTTTCTGGCTGCGAAAGTAAAGATACATACCGACCCCCGAATGTGCGGCGGCTTCCAGCAGAGGCATGTTGGAGCGCGCGGGCGAAATCTGCAGATGGAGGGGCGGACTAGCGGTCCGAGGAAGAAGACTGACACCTCTTTGGTACGCCTGGACCGCCGGTGCGTACTGACTGTCCCGCGAAAGGGCCACAGCCAGCTTCAAAATTGCATCCGCGCTACCGGGTGACCGCCCAACCGCCCGGTTGTACTCCTGGATGGCCGTGCGGATGTCACCGCTGGCCAACAGCGCATCACCCAACTTGCTGTGGAGCTTCCCGGAGGTCAGAGGGAAGCTGGCAAGGGCTTGCCGATAGGTGGCGATGGCGCCGCTGAGGTCGCCCTGCCGGCGCAGCGCGTCGCCGCGGCTCTCGATCTCGGAAGCTCTCCGGGCCGCGGACTCGGCGGCGGCGCGTTCGGCGTCGGTCATGGGGACGCTGAACGGCACGCGGGGCCGCTGCCCGGTGGTGATCGCCGTCACCAGACTGGTGCTAAGGAGCGCCGCGCCGATGAGCGTAAGTGAATTCCTCATCGCTGTTTCCTTTCTGCCCTGGGTGGTGGGCAGGAATGCGTTGTCGTCCGATATGCACCCACATTCGGATACCGGAGGGTGGCTGCCTCGCGCCGCGCTGCGCCTGCCCGGCAAAGGCAGCGGCGTTGCTCCGGGCGGCAGGGGAGGCGTGGCGCGTTAAGGCTCTGGTATGGCAGCATCGACAGCGCATGGAGTTTCTATCCCAACGCTCGCAAGAGGCGAACACGTTTACGTTAAACTGGGTCAAAGATAGCTTGGGGTCGCCCAAATATATCCTTCATCGGGCGAAGTCCGCTAAACGGCGCCGCCATTGACGCGGAGCCATTGGCCGGTGACGAAGGCGGACAGGGGCGAGGCGAAGAAGAGGACGGCCCCGGCGACGTCGTCAGGCGTGCCGACGCGGCGCAGGGCCGCGCGCCCGGCGACGGACTGC
>JAUJNC010000328.1 GCA_030446525.1 Armatimonadaceae bacterium | reverse complement strand
CCGAGGTGCACAAGATGCTGGGCGAGGCGCCGCCGCGCGCGGATAACCCCGGCGGCGGCTACGGCAAGGAAGCCGCCCACATCGCCGCGCTCCTGCGGCGCCCGGCGCCCACGCCTGATGACGCCATCGAAAAGGAGCAGGTCGTCTTCGGCGAGTACATCAACGCCGACGTCTACCTGCCCAGGGGCCTGCGTGAAGCGGGCCGGAAGGCGCCCGCCATTTTGTGGCTGCACCCGTTCTCGTCGGCCCAGGGCTATGTGGCCGGCTACTTCGACGGCGAGCAGGTGTTCCGGACGCTGGCACGGCAGGGTTTCGTCGTCTTCTGCTTCGACCAGATCGGCTACGGGCGCCGCATCGAGGAGGTGGAAGGCTTCTACCGGCGGCACCCGCGCTGGTCGCTGCTCGGGAAGATGGTGCGCGACGCGCAGGCGGCCCTGGACGTGCTCCCCACCCTTGCCTATGTCGACGCGAAGCAGATCTACGGCCTGGGCTACAGTCTGGGCAGCCTCGTCGGGCTGCACCTGGCGGCCGTGGACGACCGCCTGGCAGGGTTCGCCTCGGTGTGCGGCCCGCCGCCGTTCCGCCGGGACACGCCGGACAAAGGCACGGGCGGCATCCGCCGCTGGTCGCACCGGCATATGCTCCTGCCACGCCTGGGCCTCTTCGCCGGACAGGAAGACCGCATCCCCTATGACGTTCCCGATCTGCTCGCCGCCCTGGCGCCCCGCCCGGTTCTCGTGGTCAGTCCCGAGATCGACCGGGAGGCCCGGCTGGCGGACATCACTGGGGCCGTGAAGGCGGCGCAGCAAGTTTACGCGGCGCAGGGCGCCTCGCAGCATCTGCAGCAGCTTTCGCCGGAGGACTACAACCGCCTGGGCGCCGGAACACAGGGGCTGGTGCTCGAGTGGCTGAAAAAACAAACCCGATAAACTTCGAAGGAGACACACGACATTGAAAAAATCGTGCACGGCCCGGACGCCTTTCCGAGGCCGCTGGCACGTTCTCCTGATCGCCGCGTTGCTGATCGGGGGCGCCGTGCGAGCGCCGGCCGCAGACGACCAGCCGCAGATCGCACCGGACGTGGCGGTCCTGGAGCGGAGGGTGCAATCCGGCACGGAGGCGCTTTTCGCGGCGGCCGGCGCCGCAAGGGCCGCCGAGGCCCCCGGGCGTTTGACCCGCGGCCAGGCCCTGCTGCAAACAGCCGAACGCCGCGAGGCCGCGATGCTGATGGAGAGTGCCCCCGCCGCGCTGCGGAACGTCCTGCCGGCGCGGTGGCGCAGCCGGCTGCCCCCGGAAGTGCGGGCCCATGTCGAGCAGGCGGTGACCGCCCGGGGAACCCTCGAAGTGTTCTGCGTCCTTTTTCGCCGGGCGCAACCCTTTATGACTTCGCGGGGGACGTCACCATCACGCCGCTCCACAACGTGGGCGGCGAGACCTACGTCCTTGTGCGCTACGGTTTGGACAAATAGCGGCGCCTTTGTATCCGCGGGCGTCCACTGACGACCGGGCTGGAGGACCCCATGCCGGACGATTTCGTTGCCGCCAAACCCTCGCCGATTGTCCGCGGCATCTGCAGGGCGTCGCTGCCCGTCGTCCTGCCGCGGCTGCTCGACGTGGCGGGCGTGGACTATGAGCAGGCTGATCTGGAGCGGGTGCGCGCGCTCGCGCCGCACCGCGTGCTGATCACCCCGAACCACCCCACCAACACCGAACCGGCGCTGCTGTTCCACCTGTCGTGCGCGGTGGGGCAGCCGTTCTTTTTCCTGGCCTGTCGCGAGGCGTTCGAGCCGCTCGGCGGGCTGTGGGGCGAGGTGATCCGCCGCATCGGCGCCTTCTCCGTGGTGCGGGGCACGCCGGACCGGGCGTCGTTTCGGGCCACGCGGGAACTGCTGGCGCGGCCCGGCGCCAAGGTGGTGGCGTTCCCCGAGGGCGAGGTGTACTCGCAGAACGACTCGCTGCTGCCCTTCCATTCGGGCGTACTGCAGCTGGCGTTCTGGGCGCTGGAGGATATACGCAAAGCGGGCGAGACCCGTGCGCCGCTGTACGTGCTGCCCGTCGCGCTCAAGTACCGCTTCACGCGGGACATGCGTCCGGCTCTGCTGGCATCGCTGTCCCGCCTGGAAAAGCACACGGGGCTGCCCCCGGGCGGCGATCAAGCCGACCCTTACCTCCGGCTGCGCCGCATCGGCACGGCGATGCTCTGCTCCGTGGAGCGCGAGTACCGCCTGCCGTCCGGCCCCCACCCCCCAACCCTCTCCCCGGAAGCTTCGGGGGACGGGGAAGACCTGACGCCGCGACTCAACGCCGTCAAGGAGGCGATCCTGCAGCGCGTGGCCCTGGCCGCGGGCGTGGCGCTGCCCCGGGGCGAGACGCTGCCGGAGCGGATGCGGGCGCTGATCCACGTGATCGAGACCGTGACGCGCGAGGAACCGGACGCCGCCACTCTCTACGACCGGGAGCTGCGGCGCCAGCAGCGCGAGCGCGCCCTGCCGCTGCTCTGCGACCTCCAGCGCCTGGCGAACTGGATTGCGCTCTACGACGGCTACGTGCGCGAGGACCCGACCCCCGAGCGGATGGCCGACACCCTCCAGCGGCTCGAGCGCGAGTGCTTCGGCAAAGCGTCCCTGTGCGGACCCCGCCGCTGCCGCGTGCGCATCGGCGAGCCGCTGGATCTGGCTTCCCGCTGGGAGGCGTACCAGTCCGGGAAGCGGGCCGAGGTCGCCCGCGTCACCCACGAGGTGGAGACGATGGCGCTGGCGCTGTTGCGGGAGCCAGCGGCAAACAAGCGGACGCCCTGAATTGTCCGTGTCGCCGCGGTATAATGACCATGAGACAACGGACAAGGAGAATCTATTTTTGGAGAATTTGCCCGAGGGCAAACTGCGCATCATCCCCCTGGGCGGGGTGGGCGAGATCGGGAAGAACATGTACGCGTACCAGGTCCGCGATCAGATCCTGGTCGTAGACTGCGGCCTGAAATTTCCCGACGAAGAGATGTACGGGGTGGACGTGGTGATCCCCGATGTGCGCTGGCTGGTGGAGAACCGGGACGCCGTCCAGGCGATCGTGCTGACCCACGGCCACGAAGACCACATCGGGGCCCTGGCTTATGTGCTGCCGCAGCTCAACGTGCCCGTGTATGGGACCCGGCTCGCCCTGGGGCTGGCACGGCACCGGCTGGGCGAGCGCCGCCTGCTCGATTCGATCCAGCTGCACGAGTTCGCCGCCGAGGACACCCTGGA
>JAUJNC010000012.1 GCA_030446525.1 Armatimonadaceae bacterium | reverse complement strand
CCCCGGGCCTCTCTCAGGTCGGCCCCCCGCGTTGCTCACCCGGTGTCTGAAAACCCTGTGGCCCGCTTTCCCCATTATTTGGTGGTCACTCTATGACAACAGTCCATTAATCTTATTGTCTCGCGGCCACCCTAGCCGAAACGCGGGCGCCGGTTTCCGGGCTGCGCGCACGGCTCGGCGCGCTACTCGCCCGGCTTGAAGAGGCTCAGGCTCTTCTCGCCGGGGCCCATGTAGAGCTGGCGCTTGCCGCCCTCGCTGCGCCACTCCCACCGGTAGGTGGTAGGCTTGCGCTCGGCCTGGGTCATGTCCCGGTCTATGATGCGGCTGCCGGTGCTGCCCTTGTAGTAAGCCTTGCCGGGCGCGGGGTGAGGTGCCCCGTCGTCGCCGGGCGACGCCCTGGTCGCGGTGGCCTCGGTCGAGGGCTGTACGTGCGCTGCCGGACGTAGAAGAACTTCTTGTAGCGCCCGTCCTGGTAAAGAAGTGAAGCGCGCGGACCATGCCGCCAAAACCCATCAGCCGGTTCGTGTATGCCCTGTAGTTCACGCCGCTGATCGTCGTCCGTTCAACTGCCCGACCCGTCGGCAACGCCTTGCCGCAGCTCGTATGGGCGGCCCGGCCTTCTTGTCGGCGCCCGCCGCCTCACCTTTTGTAGGGCCTGCGAAGCCGTCTGCTTGCCCGTCTTTTGGGTGTGATGGCGCCCCAGGCGAGCACGAGGTGAAGCCATCGCCGGCCACCCAGAAGCCGAGCGTGGCTTCCTTCGCGACGGTCTTGCCGCCACGAAGAAAAATGGAAACCGGCCGTCCTTGGTGTCCTTCTCCGCGGCGACCTGGTAGTCGTAGCCGGCCTTCTTGAGCGTTTGCACCAGGGAATTCTTGATCGCGCCGTTCCGGGCATCGTTGTACCCCTCGCCGCCCCAGAGGATCGCCTCGGCCTGGCCCAGCGCGAAGCCGCCCTCATTGGCGACGGTCGGAGGAGGCGGGTCGGCGAGTTCTCGAGCGCCCCCACGTCGATCCGGAGCGGAAGGCTCCTTCGAGCAGCGCCACGCCCCACGGCGCGACGCGCTCGCCGGTTCGGCGGGCTTCGCGTCCTGCGCCGCGAGGGCGAGGCGAACCGGGACGAAGGGCGCGGCGGCCAAGAACGGCAGGCCGGCGGCCACGAAAGCGGCGAAGCGCGACTTCCGGGTCAAAAGCGTCTGAGAATGGCGGACATGGTGTTCCTTTCGCGCCGCGCTCGGGAGCGCGCCGGTTTGTTGGTATGGCGCAGTATAAACACCCGCTGTGAGCAGATCGTGAACAATACCGTGAACACGCGACGCCGGCGAGAAAGCCACGAAAAAGGCGGCAGGTCCGGCCTGCCGCGCCTTTCCCTCCGGTTGGTAGCTACGGGCGGATTAGCCGCCACTTTACGCCGTAACCGTTCTGCTCGGAAGGGCCGTCCCGGCTCTTCCAGGGCGTATGCCCCGGCTTCGTCGGGCGGCGGGGCCGGCCCCGCGTCCAGGCACGGGCGAAGTGGCCTCGCCCAGGGCGGCGCGAACGGCGGCGACGGTTGCTCGTAACCGACCCGGTCGGAGGGGCACAGGCCGGCCGATGGCCTGGTACAGCGCCTCGGCGGCCCCGAACATGCGTGCAGCCCGCTCTGCCCGCCCCTGGGCCGCGGCGAGGCCGGCGAACCCCCTCAAAGACCAGGCGAAGCCCTCGTCTCGCCCCTGTCCCGCGGTATCGCCAGACTTTCCTCGAAGAGAGCGCGTGCCGCCGCGTGGTCGCCTTGCTCCTTGGCAGCAGGCCCAGGTTGAAGAGGATATGGCGGTTCCCTGCTTGTCCCCCCAGGCTCCCCGCAGCAGCGCCAAACTCTCCTCGTGCAGCGGCGGGCGCGCGCAGGCGGCGTCGCCCTGGAACCTGGCCACAATCCCCAGGTTGTCGAGCGTCGTCGCGATCCCGGTCGTGTCCCCCCACTTCGCGCTTGATCGCCAGACTCTCCTCGTATAGGGCGCGCGCCTGGGCGTAGTCACCCTGCTCTTTGACCACGTTCCCCAGGCTGTTGAGCGTGAGGCGATGCCCCGGCGGTCTTGTCCTTTCCTGCGTAGGATCAAGCTCTCCTCGTGCAGGGCGCGCGCGCCACGTCGTAATCGCCTTGCACTTTGCCCACGTTCCCCAGGCTGTTGAGCGCGGCCGCGACGCTTTGCCGCTGTCGCCTTGTTTCCGCAGCAGCGCGAGGCTCTGCTCATACAGCGCGCGCGCGGGCCATGTCGCGCCCCTGAGAGAAGGCCATGTTGCCGGCGCCGATCATCGCTTTGGCCTTCAGGAGGGCCAGGGACGCCTTTTCGTGGGCCGCCCGCGGCACGGGAGGTCTGCGCGCGGGCGAGCATCGCGGCGAGCACGCGCGCGTCCTCCTCGAGATGGCCGCGCACCCCCAGAACTGCCGGAGCGCCGCCGCCAGGCGGGAAGCCCCGCTCCGGCCCCGCTCCCGGCTTCCTGAAACCACCCGAGCGCGGCGCGCAGGTTGTCGTGCTCCGCCTCCAGGCGGTGGAACCACGCCGCCTGCTCGGGCCCCACGAGGTTCGGCTCGGCCTGCTCCACCGGCGGAGGAAGAAGTGGGCATGGCGCGCCGACAGGGCGTAGAAACGCCTCGTCCGTGGCTGTTCGCGGGCGAACTCGCGCAGCGTCTCCAGCATCCGGAAGCGGATCACCTCATCCTGCTCCTGTGCCAGCAGCAGCGAATGATCCCGGAGTTCCGTGAGGTAATCAAGCGCCTCCGGTTCCTGGCAGACCGTCTCCGCCGCCTCCAGCGTCCAGCCGCCCCCGGAACACGGACAGGCAGGCGAGAGAAGCGACGCGCCGGGGGCGCCAGCAGGCTCGTGGCTCCACTCCAGGGCCGCCCGCAGCGTGCGGTGGCGCGGCGACAGGTCGCGCCGACGCGACACCAGCAGTTCGAAGCGGCGCCCCAGGCGCTGAGCATCCGGGCGGGGTAGAGCGTCTGGGCCCAGGCGGCGGCCAGGCTCGAGGGCCAGCGGGATGCCCTCGAGCTTCCTGGCGCACGCGGCCACCAGGGCGGCGTTGCGCGCGGTGATCTGGAAGTCCGGCCCGCGCGGCCTGGGCGCTGGGTTGACGAAGAGGACGCTGGGAACTCCAGCAGCCGTTGGGGCGTGCCCGGGTAGGTCGGGGTGGGCAGGGGCAGCAGGGGGAACTCGCGCTCGCCCTCCAGGAGCAGCCGCTGGCGCGGGTGACCAGACAAGACAGCATCGCGCCCGCTCGAGCAGCATTACGCACCAGTGATGCCCCCCGTCGACGAGCTGTCGAAGTTGTCCAGGACCAGCAGCGCGGGGCCCCGCAGAGCCTTTTCCGACAGCGCCTCCGCGATCCGGTCGAGCGGCGCCGCGCCCGGCGAGCGGGGTAAGCCCAGGGCATCGGTGACGGTGTCGACGATGCGCTCGGGCTCCCGAAGGTCGGCCGGGGACAGACAGATGCCACCACGGAACGGGTCTCCCAGGTGGCCTGCCACCTCGAGGGCAAGCCGCGTCTTACCGCCGCCCCCAGGTCCGGTGAGCGTCACGGGGCGGGATTGCCGCGCGCGCGGAGATGTCGCCGAGCGCGGTGATCTCGTCCTCGCGCCCGAAGAAGCGCGTGAACGTGACGGGCAAACAGGGCGATGGCTCGGCGGAAGGGGTGACCGGCGGGGCGGGCGCGCCGCGACACGCGCGAGAACCGCCGCCCCACGGTGAGTGGGGCCGTCGACACGGCGCGGCGCCGGCGCCGCGCCGGGCGCTTTCTGTGCTCCGTCCGGGCGACAAGCGCGCGCACTTCCCGGGCGCGGGCTCGTCTCCCGGAAAGTTGCTCGCCCAGCAGGCGCTCCGGTTCCCTGGTACTGGCGCCGCGCGGCGCGGGGCTGCCCGGCCCGCTGGAGCAGCCGGATGACATCGGCGTGGGCACTCCTCCCGGAGCGGGTCGGCGGCCACGGCGCGGCGGGCGAAGAGTCCAGCGCCTGGTCCAGATCGCCCGCCCCCTCGCTATGGGCCGCGGTGGCGCAGGGCGCCCAGGAACGCCTCGGCGAGCCGGTCGCGCTCGCCGAGCACCCAGGTCTCATAAAAGCCGGGCAGGAGGGACCGCCGTAGGTCTGGACCGCCTGGGCCAGCAGGCGCGCCCGCTCTCCCGGGACGGCGCCCGGCCGCCCGGCGGCCAGGCCGCGGCCGCGAACTCGGCGACGTCGGTCACCACGGCGCGCCCGGGCGAAGGCCGACGTGGAGCCGCCCCTCTGTCGCCAGGACGGCGCCGGCTGTCATCCCGGGCGGCTCCAGCTGCCGCCGCAGTGCGGCGAGCGCGGTGCGCAGGTTGGCGCGCCCGGCGTCCAGGTCGGCGTCGAGCCACAGGGCTCGACGAGGGCTCCTCACGCGGGTGTGTGCGGCGGTGGAACAGGGCCGGAGTACGCGAGCAGGGCGCCGTAGCTGCGAGCGGAAGCGGGTGATCGTCTGCGCACCACTTGCCCGCAGCCCGCCTAACGAGCACGGACGTGCCAGGAGTGTTCATAAGGACCTCCCCGACGTGAAGGCCCGGCCGCCCCGATCAATCGCCGGTTTTTCACCGGCTTGCGGCGGGGGCGACCCGGTGCTCAGTGTGATCAGCGGAGTGGCCTTGGGGGCGGTGGGGGGGCAGCCACTCGCCATCCGCCGCAGCTTCCCCCGCTGCGCCGCGCACCTGACGCCACAGCCGCAGGGCCAGCGAACCCGCCGCGACCGCCACGATGCCGAGCGCCGCTATCTGCTGGAAATCCGCCAATCTGTGCTCTGAGGCCAGCCCGGAACCTTGCCGCCCTGGTAGACGAGGAAGGTGACGATCCAGGCCAGCGCGGTCATGTAGGCGATCTGGAACAGGGGCCACTTCCAGCCGTTGGTCTCGCGCTTCGACGGCCACCGTCGACATACGCACTGCATCGCCAGGACGTAGTAGACCATCAGGGCGACGGCCACGAGGGGGTGAAGGTGCGTTGGCCCGTGCGCGGGTCGACGTCGTTCTTCATCTTCTCGCCCAGCGACGGAAACTTCTCTCGTCCGCCGCCGCGTCCTCGTCCACGTTGTAGATCGTGCCCATCGCGGACACGGGAACTGTCGCGCGCGGCGAACGAGGAGATCAGCCCGATGCCCATCTTCCAGTCGAAGCCCAGCGGCGCGATCACAGGCTCGATGGCGCGACCCAATCGCCCCGCGGTGCCGCACCTGCTCGGACGAGGAAGCCCCCGCGAGGCGCTTGGGATAGGAAGCCAGGAACCACAGGACGATCGAGATCGACAGGATCACCGTCCCCGCGCGCCACTGAACAGCCACGCGCCCGCTCGGCCATCTGGAAGATCACCGTGCGCGGCGGCGCGGCCGAGTAGGGCGGCATCTCCAAAAGGAAGGTGGGCGCTCGCCCCGCAGGGAGCGTCCGGTTGAACAGCGCGGCCATGCCGAACGCGGCGGCGGCGCCGAGCGCGTACATGGCGAGCAGCGTCAGCGCCGGCGGCGCGAAGACGCCGAGCACCCGGGTGTCGGGGATGAACGCCCCGATCATGACCGCGTAAACGGGCAGCCGGGCCGAGCAACTCATCAGCGGCGCGACCAGAATCGTCAGCAGCCGGGCGCGCTTTTGCTCGATGGTGCGCGTCGCCATGATGCCCGGTATGGCGCAAGCGTAACTTGACAGCAGCGGGATGAACGACTTGCCGTGCAGCCCGACGCGGCTCATCAGCCGGTCCATCAGGAACGCGGCGCGCGCCAGGTACCCCGTGTCTTCCAGCAGCGCGATGAACAAGAACAGCAACAGGATCTGTGGCAGGAACATGACCGTGTTGCCGACCCCGGCGATCGCCCCGTTGACGAGGAGGTCGCGCAGGTCGCCCGGGGGCAGAACGCGCGCCACCAGGCCGCCGAGCGCGTCCACGCCCGCCGCGATCAGGTCCGCGGGATAGGTGGCCCACGAGAACATCGCCTGGAAGATCACGTACATCAGGCCGAGGAAGATGGCGTAGCCCCAGAAGCGGTGGAGGAACACGCGGTCGAGCTTGTCGGAACGCGTGACGGGCGGCCCGCCCTCGCGCCGGATCGCCCCCCGGGTGAGGCGCTCCACGTCCGCGTACCGCGCCTCGGCGACGGCGGTGGAGACGTCCAGCCCCGCATCGCGCAGGACCGCGAAATCGCGGGCCACGTGCTCGCGCACCGGCGGCGACCAGCGCGCGAGCTCCTGCGCGCGCTCTTCCCCGGCCCCCAGGATCGTGACGGCCTCGGCGAAGGCGGTGGGCGGCGGCAGGTGGTGGTGCTCTTGCAGCAGGCCGGAAAGCTCCGCCGCTTCCCGTTCGGCCAGCGCGGGCAGCCGCCAGCGCCGGGGCGGCGGCGGCGGCAGGTGCGGCAGCTCCGCCAACATCTCCCGCAGGGCGTCCATGCCCGATCCGCGGGCGGCCACGACCGCCCGCACCGGGACGCCCAGCGCCTGTTGGAGCGATGCGGCGTCCACGTGGACGCCGCGCCGCGACGCCGTGTCGCCCATGGTCAGCACCACGAGCGTCGGCAGCCCCAGGTCGAGAAGCTGCGACGTCAGGTACAGGTTGCGCTCCAGGTTGGAGGCGTCCACGACGTTGACGATGGCGTCGGGCCGGGGCGTGTCGGCGCGGTAGCCCAGCAGAACGTCGCGGGCGATCACCTCGTCGGGGGAGTGGGGCGTGAGGGAGTACAGGCCGGGCAGATCGAGGACGCCGATCGTCGCGCCGTTCGGCAGGGGCAAGGCGCCTTCCTTGCGCTCCACCGTCACGCCCGGGTAGTTGCCCACCTTCTGACGCAGGCCCGTCAGGGAGTTGAACAGGGTCGTCTTGCCGGAGTTGGGGTTGCCGACCAGGGCGAGGGTACGCCGCTTTCCCCCCTCTGCCCGGCGCGCGCGGCCGGGCACAGACGGGGCGGTGGCGTTCATGACGCCGTCTCCACCTGGATGGCGCCCGCCTCGTCCCGGCGCAGGGACAGCCGATACGAGCGCAGGCGGACCTCCAGAGGGCCGCCGAAGGCGGCGCGGCGCGACACCTCCACCTCGGTGCCGCTGGTGAAACCCATCTCCAACAGCCGCTGACGGTTCGGCCCGCCGACCCAGCTGACGCGGCCCTTCTGGCCCCGGCCAAGGCAGTCCAACGAACACTGCGTCAAGCCAAGCGCGCACGCGGGCGCACACTGCTTCTCTTTCACTAGGAATTCCTTTGGGGTTGGCGACCGATTCGGTCGGACTTACCGTATAGTACCAAAACTAGGAAGGCCCGTCAATAGCTTACGGCCAAAACTTTCGCTTCCTCTAAACTTGACGCGATCCGTGCGGCCCGTGTTCAGTTCCACAGCCTCTTCGATCGGGGTTCCTTTTACGCGATCCTGCCGGTCAGCAAGTAGGTCTGCATGGCGCCTTTGCCCTTGATCTCGACCGCGCCGCGTTCTTCGAACCGGTAGCGGTGCCGCAGCCGCTGGTACGTCGCCTGTGTCACCTGGATGGCGCCGTTGACGCCGCGCGACTCCATGCGGCTGGCGATGTTGACCGTGTCGCCCCACAGGTCGTAGGCGAACTTGCGGGTGCCGATGACGCCGGCCACGACCGGACCGGAATGGATGCCGATGCGCATCCGCAGCGGTCCGCCGTGCGGCGCGAGGCGGCCGGCCATCTCGTCGCGCAGCGCCAGGGCCAGTTCGGCGGCGGCTTCGGCGTGGTCGGGGCGCGGCGCCGGCACACCGCTGACCACCATGTAGGAATCGCCGATGGTCTTGATCTTTTCCAGGCCGTGCCGCTCGGCCAGGCGATCGAGGCAGGAGAACACGTCGTTGAGCCAGGCGACGACCTCTTCGGGAGCCAGACGCGAGGAGATCGCCGTGAAGTCCACGACGTCGGCGAACAGCACTGTTGCCTCGGAGACATTGTCGGCGTGGATGCCCTGTCCGCGCTGGTGCCGGTCGGCGATCGAGCGCGGCAAAACGTTGAGCGGCAGGCGCTCGGAAAGCTCGCGCTCCTTGTCCAGGCTCGCGCATCGCCTGTTCCAGACTGCGGTTGCGATCCTGAAGCTGGAGGTGGAGAAGCCGCGTTTCGAGCAGGTTTTGATCCAGGCCAAAACGATCGTCGGGTCGAACGGCTTGGACACAAAATCCCTGGCGCCTCGGGACAGGGCGCGCTGCTTGACCTCCGCGCTGATATCGGCGGTGAGAACCAGGATCGGGACGTAGGCGCCCGGCGGAATGCACGCCTGTAACTGCTCCATGACCGCGAAGCCGTCCAGGTGCGGCATGTGCAGGTCGAGCAGGATCAGGTCGGGATCCAGCGCGTTGAAGAGCGGCAGCGCCCGGCGCGGTCGGTCGTGCTTCGGAAGCCCGTGTACGCTTCGTCCGCCAAAAAGCCTTCCAGCAGGTCGATGTTGGCCTCCTGGTCGTCGATGATCAGGATGGTGGCGTTTTTCACTCCTTCCGGTGGCACGCCTACCCCCCTTCCAGGATCTCGTCGATGGTGTTGAGGAACTGCTCGACATCAAGCGGCTTACCCAGGAAGCCGCGCGCGCCGGCTTGCATGAGCCGCTCCATGCGGCCGGGCGTGACGTCGGCGCTGATGACGACGACCGGGATGTCGCGCGTGGGCGCCGCGTTCTGCAGCTGTCTCAGCACCTCGTGGCCGGGCATGTCCGGCAGGTGCAGATCCAGCAGAATCAGATCGGGGCGGTGTTCCCAGGCGAGATCAAGGCCCAGACGCCCCTGCAGCGCCGACAGCAGCGTGATCTCGGCGCGCTCGGACAGGATGGTTTCTATCAGACTGAGGTTGGCTACGTTGTCCTCGATGTAGAGCAGCGTCGCGGATCTGGTGGGCGGGGCGATCTCGCCCGAGGTCACCGCCGGGTGGCCGCTCCGCTCCAGTCGCTCCAGCGGGCTCTCGACCAGCGCCAGCTCGATCGCGAACGTGCTGCCCTGCCCAAGCTCGCTTTCCGCCGCCATGTTGCCGCCCATGGCCTCGACCAGCCGCTTGGAAAGCGCCAGCCCCAGGCCGGTGCCCTCGACGTCCGAGTGCTCGGCCCCCAGCCGCTCGAAGGGGACAAAAAGCTGCCCCATCTTTTCCGGCGCGATGCCCGTCCCGGTGTCGCGCACACGGATCCGCAGGCGCTCCCCGGCATCGTTGCCGTCCGCAGCCCGAGCGCCCGAGACCTTCTCGCACGACAGGCCGACGTGCCCCCCCGGGCGGTTGTATTTCACGGCGTTAGAAAGCAGGTTCAGCAGCACCTGCGTGAGGCGCTGCCGGTCGGCCAGAACGTGATAATCGGGCTCCGCTGCGATGCGGTCGTCGATCCGGCAGCCGCGCTGGGCAGCCAGCGGCTGGATCAGGTTCAGCGCCTCGCGCAGGATGCCGTCGACGCGCACCGGCTCCAGCGAAAGCTGCTCGCGATTGGCCTCGATGCGCGATATCTCCAGTACTTCGTTGATGAGGTTGAGCAGGTGGCGCCCGGCCTTGAGGATGTGGTCCACGCTCCGGCGCTGATCCGGCGGCAGCGGCTTGCGCGCCAGGAGTTGGGCGAAGCCCAGGATGCTGTTCATCGGCGTGCGCAGCTCGTGGCTCATGCGCGACAGGAACTCGCTCTTGGCACGGTTCGCCGCCTCCGCCGCCTCCTTGGTCGCCTGCAGCTCCTGCTCGGCCCGCTTGCGCTCGGTGATGTCCCGCAGGTAGGCCGTGAACAGCGGCGGGTCGGAGAGCGGTATGGCGGTGGCGGCCAGCTCCGCCGTGATCTGCGCCCCGCCCTTGCGCAGGGCGGGCACCTCGATGCGCTGGTTCAGCAACGGCCCTTCGCCTGTGCGGAGGAAGTGAGCTATGCCCCTGCGGTGCGCCTCGTGGAACGCGGGCGGGACGATCAGCTCGTTCAGGTCGCGGCCGAGCGCCTCGGCGCGCGTGTAGCCGAACGTGGCCTCGGCGGCCGGGTTGAACTCGACCACCGCGCCCTCGTGGTCTATGGTGATGACGCAGTCCAGGGCGTGCTGGATGACCGCGCTGCTACGCGCCTCACTCTCGCGCAGGGCTTCCTCGGCGGCCTTCCGCTCGGAGACGTCGCGGAAGTACCACACCCGACCATAGTACGCGCCGTCCGTGCTCTGGATCGGCGCGCTGTAGCGATCGAAGGTTCGGCCATCTTTGAGCGGAATCTCCTCCCGGCTTTCCTCGTCCGGATGCTCGTACAGATGGGCTACCCGTGCCAGAAACTCCTGCGGATCGAGCAGTTTATCCTGTACCGCCTGCAGCGCTGCCTGGTCCGAGTGCGTCGTAATCACCTCCTCCGGGATCCCCCACATCGCTACGAAGCGCCGGTTCACGGAGATTATCTTCCCGTCGCCGGAGACGACGAGGATGCCGTCGATGGTCGCCTCGCTCTGAGCCTCTAAAAGGGTCTTCTGGAAGCGCAGCTCCTCGTCGGACTGCCTGCGTTCGGTGATGTCGCGGGTGTTGACGACGATGCCCGCCGCCGGATCGGGGGCGAGGGTGCGGCCGACCGCTTCGCAAACCGTGTAGTGGCCATCCTTGCGCCGGAAACGGAACTCCGCCGAGCGGGTGGTGCCGGGGTTCTGGGCGACCTGCGCCAGCTCCGCGGCGGCGGGGGCGACGTCGTCCGGGTGGAAGAAATCGAAACTGGATCTGCCGACCATCTCCTCGCTGCGGTAGCCGAAGAGGCGCTCCGCGGCCGGGCTCTGGTAGCGGATGGTGCCGTCGCCGTCCGGGACGGTGATGACGTCGGAGGTGTTCTCGGTCAGCAAACGGAAGTGCTCTTCGCTCCGTTGCAGCGCCTCCTCCGCCTGCTTACGCTCCGTATTGATGTCGCGCACGATGGTGATGATCTGATCGCCCCGATCGCCGCGCAGACGCACCAGGCGCGCCTCGAAGTGGGTCTCGCCCCGGGCCGAGCCAGCGGGTATTCGATGCAGGCGCTCTCGCCCCTGGCCGCGGACACCCCGGAGGGCCTCCTCCAGAACGGGCGGTTCACGTCCGGCGGCAGCACGTCCTGCATCCGTTTGCCCAGGAACTCGCGCGGCGCGACGTACAAACTGGAGCCGTGGCCGGCCTGGTAATCGAGGATGGTGCCGTCGGGGTCAAGGCGGAAATATAGATCCGGCAGCGCCTGGAAAACCGCCTGCAGCTCGGAGGTTTTCTGCAGCAGCTCCTGCTCGGCCCGCTTGCGCTCGGCGATCTCGGCCTGGAGTGCGGCGTTGGCACGGGCCAGCTCGGCGGTCCGCTCTGCGACGCGCGCCTCCAGCTCGTCGTGCGCGCGTCGCAGGGCCTCCTCGGCGCGTTTCTGCTCGGTGATGTCCTGCACCTGCGAGATGAAGTGGAGCGGGTTGCCTTCCGCGTCACGCACCAGCGAAACGCCGATCAGCCCCCAGAAGTAGTGCCCCCGCTTGTGCCGGTAGCGCTTCTCGACCTGGAAGGACGCGATCTCGCCCGACAGCAGGCGGCGCATGTCGTCGCTTGTCTTTCGCAGCTCGCGCAGGTCGTCCGGGTGGCTGATGCTGGCGGTGGTGAGGCTCCTCATCTCTTCGGCCGAGTAGCCGAAAAGCGCGCAGGCCGCGCGATTGACCTGGAGAAAACGGTCGTCCAGGCCCACGATGGACATGCCGATGGACGAGCGCTCGAAGGCGCTTTTGAAGCGCTCCTCGCTTTCGCGCACCTCTTTTTCGGCCTGCCTGCGCTCGGTGACGTAGAGTTTCTCCCAGGCGCGGTTGACCTGGAGCGTGCGGCCGTCGGGAGACAGGATGCGGCGGCGTTCGGCGGCTTCCAGGGCCCGCGCGACCACGTCGGCGACCGAGGCCGCGAAGTCCTGTTCTTGGGCCGTCCACCGCCTCCGCGGGCCGGTGTGCTCGTGGCACACGATGCCCACGACTTTGCCGTGGTGCCAGACCGGGACATCCAGCATCGAGGTGATGCCCAGCGGTTTGAGGTACCTCTGGGTGAACTCACGCGTGTCCGGGTCGCGGCACGCGTCGCTGGCCGCGACGGAGCGCTTTTCCTGCAGGGCCTGGAAATACCGGGGGTAGTCCGCAGCCCGGAGCGTGGCCGCTTTTTCGTGCCGGTCGTCGCGCGCGTCGTAAAGGTTTTCGCAGAGGATCTCCGAACCGTCTTCGTTGAACAGCCACACGCTGACCCGGTGCACGTCCAGCGCCGCCGCGTCCACTTCGGTTATCGTTCGCAGCGCCGCGTCCCATCCCGAAACATCCATCCTGGCCAGCGCCATCAGTGCCGTCTGATGGCGGGCGTTGCGCTGCCTTCTTTCCGCCACCTTCTCTTCTCCCCTCCCCAGGAAAATTGTCGCGCCTCGGTAAGTATACGACCGTACGCCTGGGAAGGCAAGACTAAAACAATGTCCACAAAAGCAGAAAAGCGGGCTGCGCCGGGTACCCGCTTGCGGGTGGCAGGGCGGGGGCTATCCGGCGAGGGCGGCAAGGAAGCGGGCGGTATGGCGCGCGCCGAGCAGGAGGTCGGTGAGGCGCAGGTTCTCGTTGGGGGCGTGGGCGCGGGCGCCGGGGTAGCCGACGCCGCAGGTGACGACCGGCAGCCGCAGGCCGGCCACGAAGGGGTGGATGGGGCCGGAGCCGCCCACCAGGGGGATCAGGGAAGGCTCGATGCCGTACACGTCGCGGGCGGTCTGGGCGCACAGGGTGACGAGCGGGTGGCGCGGGTCCACGCGGGCGGGGCGCTGCCCGCCCAGGAAGACGACCTCGATGTCCCGGAAGCCGTGGGCGTCCAGGTGCGCGCGCAGCGCCCGGTGCACGGTCTCGGGGTCCTGATCGGGCACCAGGCGGAAGTCCAGCTTCGCCATCGCCTCGGCGGGAAGCACCGTTTTGGCGCCCGGCCCCTCGTAGCCGGCGCTGAGGCCGCAGACGGTGCACGTCGGGTCGAAGACCGCGCGGCGCAGGTACTCCGCGCCGGTCGCCCCGCCCAGGAACTGGTCGATCCCGAACTCGCGCTTGTACCACGCCTCGTCGGACGGGAGGGCGGCGAGCAGGGCCAGGTCGTCGTCCGTGGCGGGCTTCACCGCGTCGTAGTGGCCCGGGATCCGGATGCGCTCGTCCGGGTCCTTGAGGGTCGCGAGCGCCCAGGCCAGGCGCCAGGCGGCGTTGGGCAGCAGCGAGCCGGCGCCGCTGTGCGCGTCGTAGGCGATGGTCCGGCAGCGCAGCTCGAAGTAAGCGATGCCGCGCAGCCCGCAGATGATCAGCGGGTGGCCCGTGTCGTCCACGCCGCCGAACTCCCAGATGCAGACGTCGGCGTTGAGCACATGGGCGTTGGACTCGATCCAGGCGGGCAGGTGGGCCGACCCGATCTCCTCCTCGCCCTCGACCACGAACTTGACGTTGACGGGGAGCCGCCCGCCGCTCGCCGCCCGCAGGGCGTCCAGGGCCATCAGCCGGCACACGATGTGCCCCTTGTCGTCGCTCACGCCGCGCCCGTAGGCGGCGCCGTCCCGCACGGACAGCTCGAACGGCGGCGAGTCCCACAGGCCGAACGGTTCGGCGGGCTGCACGTCGTAGTGGTTGTAGAACAGCACGGTCGGCGCGTCGGCCCCGGCGCTCCGGTCCTCGGCGAAGACCACGGGCGGCCCGCCGCCCGTGGGGACGAGATGCGCCTCCAGGCCGCGGGCCCGCAGCAGGGCGGCCACCAGGGCCGCGCACGGCTCCATCCCCTCGCCCTTGGCGGCGACGCTGGGGATCGCGACCAGACCTGTCAGCTCATCGAGCGCCCCCTCCAGCGCGGCGTTGATGTGCGCGTCGAGCGCGCCGGGGTCGATCACAGGTAGTCGTTCCTCCATGTCGGTCATCCGGCGGTGATCTCCCGCATGCCTTCCCATTCGCGCCAGATGTCGGTCATGGCTTCCCACTTCATCGAATCATGGTCGACGTGGGTCAGGCGGAAGAAGATGGCGTAGCGGGTGTGCGGGGCGGCGTTGCCGGCGATGCCGTGCGCCAGCTGGTAGTGCACCAGGGCGGCGTCGCCCGCGCGCCCGGTGAACTGCTCCGGCTCGGGCATCTCGATCGGCGGCATGCCCCGGAGGAGCGACTGCGGGCCTTGCTCCCGGAAGTACCGCTCGTACCGGTGGTGCGTCCCGGGCCAGACGGTGAAGTTGCCGGCGTACGGTCCCGGCAGGTCGCTCAGGAACACGCCGACCAGGGCGGTGAAGTTGCGTATCTCCCCCTCGGGCACCCCGTTGGCGGGCGAGTACATGCCGTCGATGTGCGGCTTCGGCTCCCGCGGCGGCTCCGGCGACGGGAACCGGAGCGCGATCTGCCCGCTCGTGACCGGCCGGATCTTGCCGGCCCCGATGGCCGACTCGGCCAGGGCTTTGATCGGGGTCGCGTTGAACAGGTCGGCGATGACCGGCTCCTTGCCCAGCCCCGGGCAGTACGACTGCGCCCGGTACTTGGTCAGCTCGTCCGGGTCGATGCCGTTCTGCCCGATGTAGGCGTTGATCGCCCGCAGCGCCGCGTGGACCCTTTCCTGTGGCACCACGCCGGGAAGCTTGACCAACCCTCGTTCAAAAAGCGTCTGTTTCTGGTCGCGTGTCAGTTCCATCCTAACCCCCGGGTACCCTCTGGGTGCCCCTTCCCTCCGAGGCCCTCGCTCCGAGCGAGGGGGAGCTAGCTTTCGCCGCGCCCCGGCGTTATTCCTTCCCGCCGCGGCCTCGCGGGTAGGTAAACCGGGCGGCCCCGGCGAAAGAATGGCGGGAAGGGGGTGTACCGCACGTGCTGACGATCGCCTGGCTGACCTGGAAGGAGGCGCTGCGCCGCCGCGCCCCGGTCATATCGCTGCTGATCACGCTCCTGCTGCTGGTGGGGGCCTTTATCCCGCTCAGCGGGCGGCTCCTGCTGTTGCCGAGCACGGAGGCGAACCGCATCTACTCGTCGATCTACATCGCGCTCTCCACCGACATCGTGAAGTTCTTCGCGTCCGTCTTCGCCATCGCCCTGGCGTCGGGGGCCATCTCCTCGGAGCTGGAGCGCGGCGTGCTTTCCTCGATCCTGCCCAAGCCCGTCTCGCGGCTGGCCGTCTACACCGGCAAGTGGCTCGGGCTGTTCCTGTTTATCGCCGCCAACCTGCTGCTGTGGGCCGCGGTCATCTGGGGCGTGGCGGCCTACCGCGCGCCCGAGATGTCGCACGGCGGCGTCTGGGAGGCGCTGCCGTACCTGCTGCTCTACCCCGCCGTGTTCGTGACGCTGGGCCTGTTGTTCTCCGCCGTCGCCTCGTTCCCCCTGGCGGCGGGCCTGAGCATCCTCTTCACCGGGGTCGGCTGGTCGGAAGGGGTCTTGTACCTGCTGAACCAGGCCTTCGACATCGACCTTCTGGCGACGCTCTCGGCGGTGGCCGGGTACCTGATGCCGATCGGTCGCATGAGCCGCTGGGTGACGCGGGCGCTGGGGCCTTTGCCGCTCGTCGGCGGCCGCGAGATCGGGCAGGGCAGCCCGTTCCGCGAGATCGAGGCCGCGCCGTTCGATCTCGTCTACATCGGCCTGTACGTGGCGGCCGCCTTTGTCATCGGGGCGGTCGTCCTGGGCCGCCGCGACGTATGACCGGCGGTTGACAGTGGCGCGCGCGCGTGCTACACTCCCGTTGTTATGTCCCAATCGCTTCCTCTGGATGGGCAGGTGGCGCGGCTGCGCCGGGGCGCGATCGCCATCGTGCCCGAGGACGGCCTGCGCCAGAAACTCCACCGGTCCGCCGGGACGGGCAAGCCGCTCAAGATCAAGCTGGGGCTGGACCCGACCGCGCCCGACATCCACCTCGGCTTCGCCGTCGTGCTGCGCAAGCTGCGCCAGTTCCAGGACCTGGGCCACCAGGTCATCCTCATCATCGGCGACTACACGGCGCTGATCGGCGACCCGTCCGGGCGCTCGGCCACGCGCCCGATGCTGTCCAAGAACGAGATCGACGCCAACGCCCGCACCTACGTCGATCAGCTGGCGCGCATCCTGGACCGGGAGCGCACCGTCGTGCGCTTCAACAGCGAGTGGCTCGGCGAGCTCGACTTCGCGCAGGTCGTCCGCCTGGCCTCGAAGATGACCGTGGCGCAGGTCCTGCAGCGCGAGGACTTCGCCAACCGGTACGCGCAGCACCAGCCCATCAGCCTGCACGAGCTGCTGTACCCGCTGGCGCAGGCCTACGATTCGGTGGCCATCGAGGCCGACGTCGAGATGGGCGGGCAGGACCAGACGTTCAACATCCTGGCCGGGCGCGACCTGCAGCGCGAGATGGGCCAGGACCCGCAGGTCGGCATGTTCATGCCCCTCCTGGTCGGCCTCGACGGCGTGCACAAGATGAGCAAGTCGCTGGGCAACTACATCGGCATCGCGGAGCCGCCCGGCGAGATGTACGGCAAGGTGATGAGTCTGCCCGACGCGCTGATGCGCGACTACTTCGTGCTGGCGACCGACGTGCCCGAGGAAGAATGCGAGGCGCTGCTGCGGCAGGCCGAGACCGGGCAGACCAATCCGAAGCTGGTCAAGCAGCGGCTCGCCCGCGAGATCGTGCGCCTCTACCACGGCGATGCCGCCGCCCAGACCGCCGAGGCCGAGTTCAACCGGGTCTTCAGTCGGGGCGAGCTGCCGGCGGAGATGCCCGAGGTCGTGGTACCCACGGGCGAGCTGAAAGAGGGCAGGATCTGGGTCGTCCGGCTGATCACGCTGGCGGGCTTGGCCAAGACGAGCGGCGAGGCGCGGCGGCTCGTCGAGCAGGGCGGCGTCTCGCTGGACGACGAGAAGGTCACCGACTGGCAGGCCCAGGTGCCCGCGCGGGACGGCGCCGTCCTCAAGGTGGGCAAACGCCACTTCGCCCGCCTGCGCCCGGGTTAGCATCGGCCGCCCCGGCTCCGGCCAGCCCCGTCCCCAGCCTACCCCGGCGGCCTGCCTTCTCCGACGGGATCGAGCCTCAGCCCGGCTACTCGTCCAGACGGGCGCGGGCGGCGTAGCCGCCCTCCAGGGTGTGCCAGTAGCCGATGTCCGACTCGGAAAGCTCCCAGCACAGGAACACCTCCTGGCCGGTCGCGGGAAGGAGGTGGGGGAAGTCGCACAGGCCTTGCCGCAGGTCCTTGACCTGGACGCCCTTGGCGTGGATCTCGTCGATGACCTTCTGAATCTCGGTCAGCAGGGGGCCTTCGTCCCCGCCCTCCGCGCGCGGGCCGTGGCCGTTGGCGCTGAAAAACAGCACCTTCCCGTCCCGCTGGCCGCGCTTCTTCTGGATCTCTTCGAGAAGCGCGTGGATGCGGGCGAACGCGCGGCGCAGCTCCGGCAGCAGGGCGCGAGCCTCGGCGACGGTGAAATGGCGTTCGAACTGCGGCATGACGCCCTTATTCGCCGTGCCCGCGCCCGTTTCCTGCGCGGCCGCACAGGCCCCGATGGCAAAAGCGCCCGGGGCCCGTTGGTTCAGCGGGATGCGGAAACGCGCTTGATGTCGCAGCCGAAGGCCCGGGTCGTCTTGGCGGGGACCGGCTGCCCGGCCAGGAGGGCGTCGAGCGTCGCCGCGAGATGCTTGTTTTTCGCCTGTGACGCGTCCTGAGAATCGTCGATGGCGCCGTGATAGACGAGGACGCCTTTGTCGTTGAGGACGTACACCTCCGGCGTCACCTGCGCGTCGAAACGGTCCGCGATCTTGTTGTCGGCGTCCTTCAGGACCGGGAACGGGAGGTTGTTCGATTGGGCGTGCGCCGCGGCCTGCTGGGCCGATTCCGGCTGGTTGGAATTGATGCCGACGAACGCGACGCCCCTGGGCGCGTACTCGGCGGCGAGCCGGGCCATGCGCTGGTTGTAGGCGTTGGAGACGGGGCACTGGGTCGCGATGAACAGGACGACCGTGGCCTTCTTGCCCGCCGAAAGCGTGGTGAGCGCGGTGTTCCTGCCGGTGGCCACGTCCGGCAGGCCGAAGTCCGGCACGAGCGCGCCCATCGTCACCTTCGCCGAGGCAGGTCCGACGAACTGGTTGGGCTTCTTCTCGGTCACGACCGCGTTGCCGCCGCCGATCGGCGCGCGCCCCTCGATCTGGCCCCGGTCCGTCCTGGAAAGCCGGGCCAGCGTCGCGAGGGCGTCCTGGGCGGCGGTGCCCGTTTTGACCTGCGTGTCCACATGCGCTACCTTCCCGTCGGGGGCGATGTAGAAGGTGACGCGGCGCGCCATGCCGTTGGGGTTCAGCACCCCGTACGCCGCGGCGGTCTTGCCGCCCACGTCGGAAAGCAGCGTGTGCGTCAGATTCGCTTGCGCGCAGAACTCCTGCTTGCTCTTGGTGTCCTGGGTGGATACCGTGTACACGACGGCGTTGAGCGCGTTAAATTTGTCGATACTCCCCGAGTACGACTGGTTCTCGAGCGTTCACCCCTTGGTCATGTCCTTCGGGTAGAAGGCCAGCACGACCCATTTGCCCTTGTGGCCCGCCAGCGAGCGCGTTTTGTCGTTCTGATCCGGCAGCGTGAAAGCGGGCGCGGGCTTGCCGACGAGCGATGCGGGGTCGGCCGCAGACGCCGACATCCCGGCCGCGCCGGCGGCGGGGGCGTTCTGGGCGGCGGCGGGCCGCGGCGCGAGAGTCGCGAGGGTGGCGGCAAGGGCAACCGGAAGGGCGGCCGTCAGCGGCTTGATCTTCATCGGTCTTTCTCCTGTCATGCGGGTTTGTTTCCGGCGGCCGGCCCCGGCGAGGCGGTGCGGCGCTGGTCCCCACGCCCATTATACCCCGCCGCGCGGCGGCAGGTTTCCTCACGGGAAGTTTTTGGCGAGATCGCGGAGCCTGTGGCGGAACTCCTCCATCCGGCCTTCCTCGTCGGGCAAGGCGGCGTTGCGCTGGCGGACGGCGCGGTTGGTTTGGGCCACCATCGCCTGGAGGAAGCGCAGGAAGCGCGGCAGGTCGCCGGCGTAGCGGGGCAGATAAAAGACACGGAGCGTGTCGCCGCGCAACACCACGGGTGGTTTGCCGGGGTAGACGGCCGCGTCGTAGGCGGCCTCGAACTCCACGGCCCACTCGGGGCCGGGGTCGCACGTGAGGCGCACGTGGAAGCCGTAGGCGCCAGGGAAGGCGTCGTCCAGCTCCAGGGTTTCCGTGTCCAGGGATTCTACGTCTGCTGTGGCGATCCGCTCGGGCATCCACCGCTCCTCCCAGCGCCGTCCGGGGAAGGGGGCACGCTACACCCCGCAACCCCGCTAAAGAAGGACAGCGCCGAGAACAAATGGTTCCCGCAGCGGTGTCAGAACCGCTCGGCCAGGGACGACAGCTCCCAGCGGATCGTGTACGGGTCCACCCGCGCGCCCGCTTTGAAGCCGCGCGCCGCCGACTCGGCCTGCTCCAGGCGCTTGTAGCGGACTTCCAGGGTGAGCGGGGCCGGCAGGCCGAACGGGCGAAACTCGCCGAGGCGGGCGGCGGCGCGCCGGGCGCCCTCGTAGATCTCGCGGACCGCGCGCTTGGGGTGCTTGCTCACGGCCGCGTTCCAGCCCATGGCCGTCTTGGTCGCGACCGTTTCGATGCCGGGGAAGAAGCGGTCGGCCTCCCGGACGCACTTGTCATCGCCGGCGCAGAAAACGGGCGGGACGCCCTGGAGCCCGGCGATGGCGGCGTCGATGGCCAGCTCGCCGACCTCCTGGCCGTTCACCTTCATCCACTGGTAGGTCGCCGAGCTGAACGTGTGGGCGATGTTGGCGTCCGCCGTGTTGTCCATGGCGTGGTATCCGATGAACAGCACCCCGGCGAAGGAGCCGTCGAGGCCGGGCCAGCGGTGGGGGAAGCCGACGCCGAGCGCGACGTCGCAGCGCTCGTCCAGCAGGTCGTAGTCGAGGTTCAGGCTGCCGCCGTGGTTGTCCCACACGATGACCTGTGTCGCGCCCGCGTCGAAAAGGCCGCGCGCCGCGGCGTCCGCCTCGCGCGTGGCCTGGAGCCGCGCGAAGGCGAAGTTGCGGGACTCGGTCAGGCTGCCGCCCGGGCTCCCCACGACGCACGCGGGCCCCTCACAATCCACGCCGACGATGAATCTCATCTTCGCCTCCCTTCGCCGCCTGGGGAGTTCACCGCCGCGGCTGCCGCTTCCTGCTTTGATCCGGAATCGAGGCGCACGGGGGTAAAATCTATATGCTGGCCGTTACGCGGGCCACGAGCCGCCGCCGAGCGTCCGGCGCGATATAAGGAGGGCAGGATGAAAATCGGCATCAACCACTGGACGTTCCCGAAAGACCTGTCGCTGGCCGAATGCTTCGCCCTGGCGAAGCGGGCGGGCTGTGACCATATCGAGGTCAACCTGGCCGAGGAGGGGGAGCTGTCGCTGGCGACGGGTGAGGCGGAGGCGCGCGCGCTCGCGCAGGCGGCGAGGGACGCGGGGATCGAGATCAGCAGCCTGTCGACCGGGCTGTACTGGAAGTACCCGGCCACCAGCAACGACGCCGGCCAGCGCGCGCAGAGCCTGGAGATCGCCCGGCAGCAGCTCCGGGTGGCGCACTGGCTGGGCGTGGACACGGCCCTGGTCGTGCCCGGCGCGGTCACCCCCGAGGTGAGCTACGACGTCGCCTACGAGCGGGCCGCGCAGTTCGTCGGGGACGCCCTGCCCGCCGCGCGCGAGGCCGGCGTCGCCATCGGGATCGAGAACGTCTGGAACAAGTTCCTGCTGTCGCCACTCGAGATGCGCGACTTCGTGGACCGCTTCGGCGACCCCCACGTCGGCGTGTATTTCGACGCGGGCAACATCCTGGCCTACGGCTTCCCGCAGCATTGGATCCGCATCCTGGCGGGTCGGCGGCTCCTTCGGCTTCCGCAACCTGCTGCAGGGGGATGTGCCCTGGGCCGAGGTGCGGCAGGCGCTGGACGAGGTGGGCTACGCGGGCCCCGTGACGGCCGAGGTGTCCGGCTACAACGTGCACGCCGAGTTGGGGCTGCGCCACATCGCCGACTGCCTGCGGGCCGTGTTCGGTTGAGATCGAGGTGAAATAATCGCCATGCAAAAAATCGATGCACATATCCACTTCGTCGGCGACCACCCGGACACGGTCCGTCTGCTGCGCGAGCTGGACGTGAAGCTGCTCAACATCTGCGTAGCGCATAACCCTTCCTGGCGGCAGGCGGAGGCCGAGCCTTACCGGCGGCTGGCCCGGGAGTTCCCCGACCGGTATGCCTGGTGCACGAGCTTCGACGTCCCCGGTTTCGACGATCCCGATTACATAGATCGGGTCATCGAAGGGCTGGGGCGCGACTTCACCGAGGGCGGCGCGCTGGCCTGCAAGGTGTGGAAAAACGTCGGGATGGAGGTCAGAAAGCCGGGTGGCGAGTTCCTCTTCGTGGACGACCCGCTCTTCGAGCCGATCTGGGCGTACCTGGAGCGCGCGGAGAGGCCGCTGCTTTTCCACATCGCCGAGCCGCTGGCCTGCTGGCAGCCGCTCGCGCCGGGCAGACCGCACTACAGCTACTACAGCCAGAACCCGCAGTGGCACATGCACGGGCGGACCGACATGCCCTCGCACGAAGCCCTGGTCGGCTCGTGGGAGCGCCTGGTCGAGCGGCACCCGGGGCTGCGCGTGATCGGCGCGCACCTGGGCAGCCTGGAATACGACGTCGCCGAGGTGGCCCGGCGGCTGGACCGCTACCCGAACCTGGCCGTCGACATGTCGGCGCGGCTGGGCGACCTCGTGTTCCAGGACTCGCAGACCGTGCGGGAGTTCTTCCTCCGGTACCAGGACCGGATCCTGTTCGGCACCGACCTCGTCCGGCGGCGCTCCCAGACGCAGATGACCGACGCCGAGCGGCAGGCCCTTTATCAAGGAACGCGCGAGCAGTATCAGGCGCACTTCGCGTATTTCGAAAGCGACGGACCCGTTCGGGTGCGGCAATGGGACGCGCAAGGATTGAACCTGCCCGAGCCGGTCCTCCAGAAGTTCTACACGGCCAACGCCCGCGCCTGGTACCCCGGGTTATAAAAGCAGGAGGGGGCGCCACGTCGAGACGTATGGGCGCCCCCTCCCTCCGGAGCGGAGATCTCCTCCGTCCCCCAAGAAGGCGCGCCCTGCCCGGGGCGCGCCACTCCTCGGCAAGAATGATTTCGCCTTTCGAATAAGTGATAACAAAGCAAAAATTAATTCTATTAATTTTGTTATTAAAATTATAAAACTTGTTGTATAATGCAGCCGTGCCGCGACGTTTGGAGCAGCCACAGAAACAAGACCACCGCCTATGTCACGACCTGTAACACAGTGCCCCGTATGTGACGCCCCGCTGCGCGTCACGGAGCTTTCCTGCACCCGATGCGAGACCAAGCTCCACGGCGCCTTCGCGCCGCCGCCGCTCGCCCGCCTGTCCGCCGAACACCAGCAGTTCATCACCACGTTCGTGTTGTGCCGGGGGGTCATCCGGGATGTCGAGAGGGCGCTCGGCGTCTCGTACCCCACCGTCCGCGCCCGCCTTGACGCCGCGCTGACCGCCCTGGAAGGCGCGATCTCCGCAGGCGATCTGCCGGCCCACGCGCCGCCTGTTCCGCCGCGCCCCGCCGCGCCCCCGCCGCCCGAGCTGTCCGAGCGCCGCCGTGAACTCCTGCGGCAGGTGCAGAACGGCGCGCTCGACCCGGCCGAGGCCGCCGAGGCCCTGCGCCGCTTGTCCCAACCGGAGGATACCCCTTGATGAAAACGCACCCTGTTTGCCCGCGGATGCTGCCGGCTTCCGCCGGGCGGCGGCCCCCGTCCCCGATCCACGAGGGTCCCGTGACGCGGGGGCGCTACCTTCCCCGCCACCACGCCCGCGTGCTCGAACAGGGAAACCTGTTCGTGGTCGATTTCGTGGAGCGGCCCGATGCCGCGGCCCGGAAGCGGGCCGCCGCCCTCCGAAAGGCGGTCTTTTTGGCGCTGGGGCAGGTCGCCCTCTTGTGGGGCGTCGCCCTTGCCGTTCTGACCCTGAGCCTGATGCGCCTGGGATAAACCACCTGGGCCGGGCGCCCGGGGGAAAGAAAGGAAAGCAGATGCCGCGCGAAGACCGGGCGCCCGGGGGAAAGAAAGGAAAGCAGATGCCGCGCGAAGAGAATCTACTGATCTTGAAAATGCTCCAGGAGGGCACGATCACGGCCGAGCAGGCGGCGGAGCTGCTGGCCGCCCTGGATGTCTCCGAGGCGCGCAGTGCGCCGCCGACGCCGCCCACCCCGCCGGCGCCGCCCACTCCGCCCGTGCCGCCGACACCCCCTCCCGGGGTGGGTTTCGAAGCCGAGGCGGATCTGGGCGAGGGGGGCGAAACGTTCGCCCGCGCGCGCGCCAAGATCGCCGCCGCGCGCGAAAAGGTGGCCGGCGTGCAGGAGCGTTTGGCGGCGGCGCAGGACCGGCTGGGGGAGGCGGAGGGGTCGACCAACCCGTGGGAGGCCGTGGCCGACGCCCTCAAGGACGTCCCCGGGGCGCGCTCGGTCGCCGAGGCCCTGCGCGGCGTGGACCCCGGCCGCATCGCCGCCGGCGCCCGCCGCCAGGCGCGGCGCGTCGCCCGGTCGGTGCGCTCGTCCCTGGGCGACTTGAACCTGGATTTTAACATCTCGCGGGCCGGCGAGCGGCGCGGCGAGCCGGCGCTGTCCGCGCCCCGCGAAGCCAGCGCCGCGGTCCCGCCGGGGGGGATGCTGCGCGTCCGCAACACCCTGGGCGGCATCGAGGCCGTGGGCGCGGACGTGCCGGAGGCGCGCGTCGCCGGCACGCTGCGCGTGTGGGCGGGGGACCAGGCGGCGGCGCAGTTGCTGGCCGAGCAGATAACGCTGTCCGTGGAACAAGGCGAGGACGGCCCGGCGGTCACGGCCGCGCACCCGCCGGCGGTGCGCGGCGTCGCCCTGGACCTGAAGGTGTTCGTCCCGCACGGCGCGAGGGTTTCCCTTCTGAGCCCGTCGGGCGACGTTTCGGCGCACGACCTGCGCGGGGGCGTGGTGCTGGCGACGCAGTCGGGCGATGTCCATGCCCGCGAGGTGGCCGGGGACGTGGCCGCCGAGACGGTCTCGGGCGACATCGGCATCGAGGGCGTGGCCGGCAACGTGTCCGCGAGCAGCGCGTCCGGCGACGTCGCCCTGATGCGCCTTTCCGGGCAGAGCGTTCAGGTGGGGACGCAGAGCGGGGACGTCACCCTGCAGGAGGTCACGACCCCGACCGTCGAGGTCGAGACGGTTTCGGGGGACGTGACGCCCAAGACGGTCGCCGGGCGCGTGCTGCGCGTCCGCACCGTGTCGGGCGATGTGCAGGCGTCGGACATCGCCGCCAGCGAGGAGACGCACCTGGACACGGTGAGCGGCCACCTGGAACTGGCGCCGCGCTCGCCGCTCGGGGGCGGCGCCATCACGGTCGCGGCGGTTTCGGGCGACGCCGAGCTGCGCCTCCCCCCCGCCGCCGACGCTCTCCTGGAGATCACCACCAAAAGCGGCGACGTGCGGGGGCGCTGGCGCGGCGCGGAGGGCGAGCGCCGCATCGACCTGTCCGGCATGGTCACCTTCCGGGAGACGCTGGGCGTCGGCGGGGGGGGGCGCATCACCGTCTCCACCGTCTCCGGCGACATCGTCATCCGTCAGGAAGAGGCGTAGCGGGCACCCCTACCCGGTGCGCGCGGCGCGCGGTAAAATAGGCCCATGGAGCCGAAGTTTGACTGGACCGAAACGGTCGCCGAGCGCAAGATCAAGGACGCGATGGAGGCCGGGGAGTTCGACAACCTCCCCGGCAAGGGGCAGCCGCTCGACCTGGAGGTGAACCCCTTCGAATCCCCGTCCCAGCGCGTGGCCAACCGCATCCTCAAAAACGCGCGCGCCCTCCCGGAGTGGCTGCAGCTGGAAAAGGACATCGAGCGCGAGCGGGAAGTCCTCGCCAGCGCCCAAGAGCGCGCCCGGCGCGCCCTCCGGCACGCGCGGGGCGCCGCCACGCGGGAGCGCATCCTCGAGCGGTTCCGCCGGGAGCACCAGGAGCGGCTCGACCTCCTCAACACCCTGATCCTGCACTACAACTACATCGCCCCCGCCGGGGCGCAGCGCACCTTCGCCACGTACAGCATCAAGAAAGAGATGGCCGCCCTCGACAACGAGATGGCTTCCCTGGACGCCGACCTCCCGCAGACGTAAGCCGCAGAAGCTTTCCCGGTGGCCCGGGGCCGTTCCCGCTGCGTTTGTCTTCAGGAACGCGGCGCAAGGCGGCGACGCGGACCGGTCTTACTCTTCGGCCGCGCCGTCGGGAAGCAGCCAGAGGATGGCGGTGACGCCGCGGGGATAGTAACGCGAGCCCAGGTCCTTGCCGTCGGAGGAGCGTATCTGGTCGGTGAAGGCCCAGTCGCGGCAGCCGCCCTCGCGCTGCCAGCGGGCGTGCGCCTGGTCGAAGCTCGGCGAGAGGGGGACGCCGAGGACGCGCTCGGCGACGAACTGCGACAGGAAGATCTTGGAGGCCCAGGTGTTGTCGGACGACGAAGACAGCTTGAAGCCCCCGGAGACCGGGTCGACGCACACGCCGGGGACGAGCACCGTTTCGAGGTGGCGGCGCAGCAGGCTGACGAGCTCGCCGTAAGGGCCGGTCTCGGACACGGCGTCGTGGTCGCCCAGGATGTGGGGAAGACCAGCCCCTCGATGGCCGGGATGATGCGCGACGCGCTGCCGCCGCTCCCGTCCTCGAAGACGGCGGGAAGCAGTTCTGCTGCGCGTCCCAATGCGCGGCGATAGCCCCGGCGGCGCGCGCGGCCTGCTCCTCGGCCGCGGCGGCCTTGTCGTCCTCGCCGAGCGCGTCGAAGCAGCGGGACAGGGCCAGGTACGCCGCCCACGTCTTGACGGCCAGGTACCCGTTGGCGCGCGCCTGCCCGAGCGAGGCGTCGAGGGAGTCGTACGTGGTGATCTCCTGGCCGCCGCCGCAGCGCGCGCTGTCGAGCGACATGATGCCGTTGCGCAGCGTCTCGGGGCCGTCGCGATTTACCAGGCTCTGCAGGCAGGCGTCCAGGGTGGGGCGGCGAGCCGCCAGCCACAGGTGGTCCCCCGCCCCGCCCAGCCCGTAAACGGCGGCGCACAGGCACCAGTTGCAAAGCTGCTCCATGGTCATGTGCGAAAAACAGCCCGTCAGGTCCGGCAGGCTCGTAGGACGAGCCGCCCGGCGGCGTGAACTGGTTGGCGACCCCCATGTCGTGCGTGAACGAGATGCCGCCGGGGAAGCGCGGCCGCCCGGGGTCGGTGGCGTCCTGCACTTCGTCCGTAAAGGAATAGCGGTCGGCGAACAGGTCGAGCGCGCTCCGCAGCGCCCAGGGGTGGAACCGCATCTCCCAAAAGGCGTGGTCGGCGGTCAGGTCGAAGGTGTTGAGCATCCGGTACTCGCCTTCGTTTACCACCCAGAGCGGCCGGTGGAGCGAATCGCCCCGGCCCGTGGGCACGAAGGGGACGCGCGGCACGGCGCCGCGCTCGTCGTGCAGGAGCCTGCGTCGAGCCGTGGTACGAGTGGGTGGCGTGCGCCAGAAGGAACTTGCGCTCCGGGGACAGCGGGGCGGCGTCCAGGCTCGGCGTCGCGCGCGGCGGCGACCGCCTTCATCTCCCCGGCCCGCGCGGCGGCGCATCCCAGCACCGACTCGAGGTCCGGGAACAGGCGCGTGTACAGATAGGAGGCGGCGATGCCCGAGGTGACGACCCCGCCCCGGTAGAAGCCCAGCGCGAGGGTGAAGGTGCGCGATTCGCCCGGCGCGACGCGCAGCAGGAGCCCGCCGCGGTTGGCCCAGCCGGTGCAGCGGCGGCTCCTTGGCCGAAGACGCCCGGGCGACGGCGTCGACGATGCCCCAGGTGAGAACCTCCCGCACGCTCCCTTCCGGTGCGTCCCCCGGCACGACGGCGAAGCCCCAGCGCGTTTCGCAGGCGACGCCCTGCAGGCGGCCTTCCGTGGCGTCGCTCAGCGGGCGCAGCGGGTCCGCGGCCCCCACGCCGAAGAACGCGAACGCTTCGGCGTCGCTGTTTCTGTTATCGACGCCGATCTCGGCGAGGATCGCGGGGCACAGGTGGCGGCGCAGCTTTCCCCGTCGCCCAGCGTTTCCGGCTCCGGCACCGGGCCGAACGGCGTCAACAGGCGAAACGTGAGGTCCACACCGGACAGGGGTCCGCCCCGGACAGGGGGTCCGCCCCGGACGAGGAGTCGCCCGCCGTCCAGGTGTCGGAGGCCCAGCCCATCGCGCGCCGTATCTGGGCCTCGCCCCACGCGTCCCAGGCGAGCCGCGGCGGGGAACCGGCCGGCGCCTCGCCCGTGTACGCTTCCGCGCCGCCGCTCTGCGCCCCCGCATAGAAGGGGAGGGCGCGCACGCCGCGGCCCGGCCGCGACAGGGCGACGTAAACGTCCTGATCCGCCGGGCCAGGCAGCTCGATCCCGAAGCCGCCCTTCTTCCCCCGCCGACCCAGGGTGAACGACGCGAAGGCCCCGAACGGGCTGTGATGGGCGTAGAAATCCCACGACGGCAGGGCGTCAGGCATGTGCGTTCTCCTTGGTACGGGCGCTAACGGCGCAGCGGGTTGCGCAGGCGCTCGTAGATGCGCTGTTCCAGGTGGGCCAGGGACGCCTCGCCCGCCATCAGGCGGCCCACGAGACGCGTCCCGGCGGGGTTCTTGACGCCCAGCCGGTAGGACAGGAACGGCGCCTTATGAAAGACGCGGCTGACGCGGGCGGCGGCGTCGAACTCGTCGGCCAGCAGGGCGCGCACGCGCTCCGTGTAGCCAGAAACCTCACCGGCGAGCAGACAGCGCGCGGCAAGGTCGCCGGTCCGCACGGCGTACTGGATGCCCTCGCCGAACAGCGGCTGCACCACGCCGGCGGCGTCGCCCACCAGCAGGACGCGATCATCGGGCGTCGCCAGGGGCTCCGCACCGGTCCAGAAGGGGATCGGGTGCGCCCAAAGGCGCGGCGCCCCGACCCCCTCGGGCAGGGACAGACCCACCGACGCGAGCAGCGAATCGATCGCGCGCCGCAGCATCTCGCCCACGCCCGGGTTTTCGTACCCCTCTCCTCGCAGAGGGAAGGTGCGCTTGGGCAGCAGCATGCCGGCGCCCACGGAAAGGCAGTTGCGCTTGGGGAATATCCACGCGTAGCCGTGGGGCACGGTGCCGTAGTCCAGGTAAGCCGCGCCCGGCGTCAGGCTGGGGGTGCCACCGGCCGCCGTCGGCCCCGCCTTCGAAGGGGATCTCGATCTCGCGCGCGATGCCCTGGCGCCTGGCAAGCCGCAGGCCGCGCGCGCGCCCACCACGCCCTTGGCCCCGTCCGCCCCGACGACGTGCCGCGCCTTCCACGCCTGGCCGTCGGCCGCCCGCACCGTCACGCCGCCCGCGTCGGCGTCGATCGCGCTCACCTTGACGTTTGTGCGAAGCGACGCGCCCGCCGCCTCGGCGCGGCCCACGAGGTGGCGGTCGAAGAGCGGGCGCTGCACCATCCAGACGGGGCCGGATCACCCGAGGCGGTCTGCATCGGCGCGAGGGCCGGGTCGCGCCCCTTCCACGAGTGGCGCAGGTGCGTGACGGTCAGGTCCGCGAAGGCGGCGGGGTCGAGGCCGCCGACGTGTCGCGCGAGGGAGGTGGGGATGCCGCCGCCGCACGGCTTGTAGCGCGGCAGGGCGGGGCGCGCTCCAGCAGCAGCGTCTCGGCCCCGCCCTCCGCCGCCTTCCACGCCGCGGTCGCCCCCCGGGGCCCGCTCGATCACGATCACATCATACACGCCCCTCATCGGCTCCGATTGTACCAGCAGGCCGGCACCGTGTCAATCAGAAGCGGCCCATGTGGCCGGGCGCTTCTGAAGGATTGACGGTCAACCGGCAACCCCCTGTTTGAGGCGGGCAATTATTGCAGTAGATGATCGCGTGACTGCACGCGCCGGACAACACCGTACCTCTTTCATGGACTCCAGAAACCTGCGCTGGGCGTCGGTGGGCGCCGCCTTCGCTTTGTTCGCCGCCGTGGATCTGCTGGTGGTGCTGCTGACGCCGGCCCCGGAGTGGGGCGTGGCGCTCCTGCCTCCCACGCTGGCGGGCATCGTCGTGCTCGTGACCCTACCGGCGCTCCTCAGCCTCTTCGAAAAGCAGCAGGACCGCATCGAGCATCAGCGGCGCGAGATCGTGACCCACCACGCCATGCACACGGCCATCGCCGCCCAGATGGAAATGGGCCCCTGCTCGCCGTGGCGGCGCACCAGGCGACGCTGGCCCTCGACGCCGAGCAGGGCGGCATCGTGCTCGAGGATCCGGCGCGCCGGGTGGAGGCGGACGCCTACTTCAACACCCCGGACGACGGGCGCGACGCCTTCCGCACCCTGGTCCGGGGGGCGGCGGCGAGCGCGACTGGGAGATCGTCCGCGCCGCCCTCAAGCGCGGTGGCGAGCCGCTGGGGCACCTGGCGGTGGCCAAGCGCAAGCCCTGCGCCCCCTGGACGCCGGGGGACGCGACGCTCCTGGATGCGCTGGCGCAGACGGTCGTCGTGGCGGTCACCAATGCGCGCGCCCTGGAGGTCGAGCGCGCGCTCCTGCGCGAGCGGCGCGTGACGCTGGAGCTCCAGCAGGGGCTGCTCCCCGGGTGCCGGAGCGGGCCGGGTCGTTCGCCTTCTCCGACCGGTACGAGGCGCAGTCTTCGGAGGCGAAGGTCGGCGGCGACATCTACGATCTCTTCCCGCTCGGCGAGCAGCGCTGGGGCGTGGTGATCGCCGACGTTTCGGGCAAGGGGCTGGCGGCGGCCCGGAAGACCGCCATGGTCAAATACGCGCTCCGCTCCTACGCCCGCGAGCATATGGCGCCCGCCGCCGTGCTGACCCGCCTCAACGACGCGCTTTTCGACGAGCCCGATCTGACCGGCTTCGTCACCCTGGTTTACGGGGTGCTGTCCGGGGACGGGGCCTTCACCTACGCCTCGGCCGGGCACGAGACCCCCCTGCTGCGCCGCGCCGGGGGCGGGGGCATCGAGCCCCTGATGCCGACGGGCATGGTCCTGGGCGCGGTCCGCGATCTGGAATACGCGGAGCAGACCGTCGTCCTGCGCCCCGGCGACGGCCTCCTGCTGTACACCGACGGGCTGAGCGAGGCCCGCTCCCCGGCGGGGGAGTTCCTGGATGTCGAGGGTCTGGCCGGGATGCTGGCCGCCTACCAGGACTGCCCCCGGCGGCGTGGCCGACGCGCTCGTGGCGGCGGTGCGCGCGTATGCGGGCGGCACGCTTTCCGACGACACGGCGGTGCTCTGGATCGAGCGCCGCGCGGACGGGGCCGGAGGCCGGCCCGGCCCGTGAGCGCCCCGCCCCGTGCCAACCAGGCCGCGCTCGCCGGGTCCGCCGCGGCGCCGCTGGCCGCGTACCTGAAGACGCCGGCCTGGGCGCGGGGGCGGCCCCGATGACGACGTGGTGCTCGCCGCGCGCACGCGCCTCGCGCGGAACCTGGCCGCCTTCCCTTTCCCCGGCCGCGCCGCCGACCGCGACCTGCGCCGCGCGGCCCAGGTGGTCCGCCGCGCGGCTCTGGCCGACACCGAGCGGCTGGCGGACCTGAGCCCGGTCGCCATCGCGCGCCTTTCCGCCCGCGACAAAGCGGCCCTGGTGGACGCGCGCCGGATCTCGCCCGAGCTGGCCCGGGGGGGGGCGAACCGTTGGGCGCTCCTGGACGAGAGCGGCGCGCTGTCCGTCTTCGTCAACGAAGAGGATCACGTCCGTATCCAGGCCGTCGCCGCCGGGAACGCGGCCCTGGACGTGTTGCGCGCCGGGGAGGACGTCGACGGCCGCCTGGCGCGGCGGCTTCCCTGGGCCGTGGACGCCCGGTGGGGCTATCTCACCGCGTCGCTCTCCAACGTCGGGACCGGCCTGCGCCTTTCGATCCTGGCCCATCTGCCCGCCCTGGCGTTTCTGCGGCGCCTCCCCGAAACGCTGCGCGCCGCCAGCCACCTCGGCATCTCGATCCGGGGCGCGCACGGCGAGCATTCTTCCGCCGCCGGCGACCTGTATCGGGTGTCGAACGCGGTCACCTTCGGCCTGTCGCCGGCGCACATCGCCGGGCGCGTCCGCCCGGTCGCGGACTACCTGATCGCCGCCGAGCGCGGCGCGCGCCGCGAGGTGGTGGACGGCCACGCCGCGCGCGCCGTGGACCTGGCGCGCGCGGCCTGGACCCGGATCGAGCGCGCCGACCGCCTGGAGGCCGGGGTCGCCCTGGACCTGTTGTCGCATCTGCGCTTGGCCGCGGCCGCCGGTTTGACGCCGCTGGGCGGGCACGCCCCCGCCCCCGACGCCGCCCTGTTCGCCGCGCTCGTGGCCGAACTCCGCACCGGGGCGGGTCTGGCCGCCGCGCCCGGAGGGGCCCGCGCGGGGCGCCGCCCTCGGTGCACGACGCCATCCAGCGTCCCGCAAAAATACGTACAGCGCTGCGGCATTTCTACCGAAACAAGGCGTAAGGTTTTGAAGGATCGCGTCCCCGGGCCTGGCTGCCGGGGGCGGCTGCGCCGCCCCGGAGGGGCGGGAAGTGAAAAAGTGAGGTACAATGAGAGCACAGTACTTCACAACGCATTGGGAAGCCGCTCCCAAGGAGGTGTCAACCGACCGTGTGGCAACGATTCACCGAACGCGCCCGCCGCGTCGTATTCTTCGCTCAGGAAGAAGCCGGCCGGCTGGGCGAGAACTATGTCAGCACCGAGCACCTGCTGCTGGGGCTGGTCCGCGAGAACGATTCCGTCGCCGCCCGCATCCTGGACCGCATCGGCGTCTCGCTGGGCCGCATCCGCTCCGAGATCGAGCGCCAGGTTGCCCGCGGCGACGGGCGCCTGGGCCAGGACATGCAGGACGACGCGCGCGCCAAGCGCGTCATCGACCTGGCCTATGACGAGGCGCGGCAACTGAGTAATAACTACATCGGGACCGAGCACCTGCTGCTCGGACTCATCCGCGAGGGGTTTGGCCGGCCGCGTGCTGTCCAAGCTGGGCGTGGACCTGGAAAGGACGCGCCGTGAGGTGATGCAGGCGCAGGACGCCGACCCGGGCCAGGCGGGCAACGGGCGGCAGCCGCAGCGCTCGCGCACGCCCACCCTGGACGAGTTCGGCCGTGACTACACCGAGCTGGCCCGCGCCGACAAGCTCGACCCCGTGGTCGGCCGCGCGTCCGAGGTCGAGCGCGTGATCCAGATCCTGTCGCGGCGCACCAAGAACAACCCGGTCCGGGGCGGCGAGCCGGGCGTCGGCAAGACCGCCATCGCCGAGGGGCTGGCGCAGCGCATCGTCGACGGCGACGTGCCGGAGATGCTCAAGGACAAGCGGATCGTGTCGCTCGACCTGGCCGGGCTGGTCGCGGGCACCAAATACCGCGGCGAGTTCGAGGAGCGCATGAAGCGCGTCATGGACGAGGTGCGCAAGGCGGCCGGCGAGGTCATCCTGTTCGTGGACGAGCTGCACACCCTGGTGGGCGCGGGGGCTGCCGAGGGCGCGATCGACGCGTCCAACATCATGAAGCCCGCGCTCGCGCGCGGCGAGCTGCACTGCATCGGCGCGACCACGCTCGACGAGTACCGCAAGTATATCGAGCGGGACGCCGCCCTGGAGCGCCGCTTCCAGATGGTCAAGGTGGCCGAGCCGAGCGTCGACGAGGCCATCGAGATCCTGCGGGGCCTGCGCTCGCGCTACGAGGAGCACCACAAGGTCAAGATCACCGACGGCGCCCTGGACGCGTCCGCGCGGCTGGCGGACCGCTACATCTCGGACCGGTTCCTGCCGGACAAGGCGATCGACCTGGTCGACGAGGCGTCGTCCCGGGTCCGCCTGCGTGCGGCGATGGCCCCGGAGGCGCTGCGGGCGTCGAAGCAGGAGCTCACCCAGGTGGAGAAGGAGCTGAACGCCCTGCCCCAGCGCGGGGATTACGAGCGGAGCCAGTTCCTGCAGGAGCAGCGGGACTTTCTGCGGGACCGCATCAGCGAGCAGCAGTCGGCCTGGGACGAGGACCGGGCGGCCATGCCCATGGTCGTCGGCGAGGACGAGGTCGCCCAGATCGTGTACTCGTGGACGGGCATCCCGGTCAGCCGGCTGGTCGAGACGGAAACGCAGAAGCTGCTCAAGATGGAGGAGGATCTGCACAAGCGGGTCATCTCGCAGCACGAGGCGATCGTGGCGGTCTCCAAGGCGGTGCGGCGTGCCCGCTCCGGCCTGAAGGATCCCAAGCGCCCGATGGGCTCGTTCCTGTTCCTGGGCCCGACCGGCGTGGGCAAGACCGAACTGGCGCGGGCGCTGGCGGCGTTCCTGTTCGAGAAGGAAGACAACCTGATCCGGATCGACATGTCCGAGTACATGGAGCGCTTCGCCGTGTCGCGGCTGGTGGGGGCGCCTCCCGGCTACGTCGGGTACGATGAGGGCGGACAGCTCACCGAAGCGGTGCGCCGCCAGCCCTACTCGGTGATCCTCCTGGACGAGATCGAGAAGGCCCACCCCGAAGTGTTCAACATCCTCCTGCAGGTGATGGAGGACGGGCGCCTGACCGACGCGCAGGGGCGCGTGGTGGACTTCAAAAACACGGTCGTGATCATGACGTCGAACATCGGCGCGCACATCATCAACCGGGAAAAGGGGATCGGCTTCCGGGAGATGAAGACGCAGGATGAGGATCAGAAGGCTTACGAAAGCATGAAGAACCGCATCCAGGAAGAGCTCAAGCGGGTCTTCCGGCCCGAGTTCATCAACCGCGTGGACGAGACGATCGTGTTCCACTCGCTCACGTCGGCCGACATCCGCAACATCGTGGACCTGATGCTCGGGAACGTGCGCAAGCAGGTGACGCAGCAGGGGATGGAGCTTCTGGTGACCGACGCCGTGATCGAGCGGCTGGCCACCGAAGGCTACGACCCGCAGTTCGGCGCGCGCCCGCTGCGCCGCGCGGTCCAGCGGCTGATCGAGGACCCGCTGTCCGAGGAGGTCCTCCTGGGCCGCTTCTCGCCGGGCGACGCGATCCGCGCCGAGCTGGACGGCGAGGGCGAGAACGCCGTGGTCATCTTCCGCAAGGTTGAGCCCGCGGACGCCCGGGACCGGGAGCCGGGCGCGCTCTCCGCGCCCGCCGGTCTGGCCGAGCTGCCGCCGCCCGCGGACAGCTAACGACAAGCAAGCACGACAAGGGGCGCCCCCGGGGGCGCCCCTTTTTTATGTCACCCGGCTACTAGGCAACGGGGCTTGTACCTTCCTGTCGCGCCGGTACACGGGGTAACGCTTAACCCGCGAGCCTCGTTGGGTATATACGCTACGATGTTCCGACAAAGACCCCGTACAGGGATTGCCTTCACGCTGATCGAGCTTCTCGTGGTGATCGCGATCATAGCGATCCTGGCCGCCATCCTTTTTCCCGTCTTCGCCCAGGCCCGTGAAAAGGCGCGGCAGGCGGCCTGCATGAACAACCTGCGCCAGATCGGCACCGCCTTCGCCCTCTACACGCAGGACTACGACGACCTTCTGCCCGACCGCCGAGACCTCAAGATCGCGCTCCCGGGCGGCTACCGGCCGTGGACTACCTGGCCACCCTCCGATGCCCGCGCGGGCTGGGCGGCGCTCGTCCTCGACCCGTACATCAAAAACAGCGTCATCTGGTCGTGCCCGAGCGTTGAAGGCTCGTCGCTGGGCGCCGCGCTGCAGGTAGCGCAGCCGGTCCCCGTCGGCTCCTCAGGCATCTTCACGCGCTACTGGCTGTGGCGCTTCGACCAGTGGGACATGACCGATCCGAAAAACCGGCTGACCAACTTCTGGGGCAAAACCGACCAGCAGGCGGTCAACGACCTGTACCAGGCGAATGACCTCTTCATACCCAGACCGGACGGCCCCGCGGACGCAGAGCTCGCCGTTGATCCTTACTTCCCGCGCACCGTTCCCAATGTGGACGCTGCACTGCGCGGCCGTGCCGTGCACTTCGGGGGGCGCAACCGCTTGTTCCTGGACGGCCACGTAAAATACCTGCGCGACACCCGAACGGATTAGCCTTTCGCCGCCCCAACGAGGGAAGAAGGAGAACGCCCGCGCCCCGACGAAAAACAACGCCAGGGGGAACAAACATGCCGGACGTATTGGTGACGGAAAACATCGTGGGGGCAGAGGTCGATGCGCTCCGGAACCGCTTTGAGATGGCCTTCGAGCCGGAGCTGTGGAAGGACCGCGAGCGGCTGACGAGCGCCGTCGCCGTGTCCCGGGCGCTGCTGGTGCGCAACCAGACGCAGGTGGACGCCGCACTGATCGCGGCGGGACGCGGCCTGCAGGTGATCGCGCGCGCGGGGGCGGGGCTGGACAACATCGACGTGGCGGCCGCGACCGCGCGGGGGATCGTGGTCACGTCGGCCCCGGAGCAGAACTCGATCTCGGTCGCGGAGCTGACCCTGGGCGTGATGCTGGGGCTGGCCCGCATGATCCCCGCGGCCGACCGCGACACCAAGGGCGGGGGCTGGGGCCGCCAGCGCTTCACCGGGACGGAGCTGTACGGGAAGACCCTGGGCATCGTCGGGCTGGGCCGCATCGGCTACCGGACCGCGGTACGGGCCCGGGCTTTCGGCATGGACATCGCCGCCCACGACGTCTACGCCAACCCCGACGGCATCCTCGTGTCCGAGCTGCGCGCCCGCCTCCTGGGCCTGGAAGAGCTCCTGCAGACGGCCGATTTCGTCTCGTGCCATCTTCCCGAAACGCCCGAGACGGCGGGGCTGTTCAATTATGAACGGTTCTGCCGGATGAAGCCGTCCGCCTTCTTCATCATCGCGGCGCGCGGCGGCGTGGTGGACGAAGCCGGCCTGATCCGCGCGCTGCAGGAGAAGAAGATCGCCGGCGCCGCCCTCGACGTCCGCGCGCAGGAGCCGCCCGCCCCCAGCCCGCTCGCCGAGATGGACAACGTCCTCCTCACGCCGCACATCGCCGCCTTCACCCACGAAGCGCAGCAGCGCGTCGTCGCCTGCGTCTGCGCCGACGTCGAGTCCGTCCTCCGCGGCGAAGGGGCCAGGAACTTCGTCAACTTCGCCCGGCCCCAACCCCCACCCGCCTAGCATCCTCTCGCCGGGCCGTCGGCGGCCCGGCGCACATCTCTATCCCGAGCGTTCGCTTTTATATGCCCAGATGCCGGCGGTGGAAGGCGAGGGCTTCCTGGACGTGCTTGTCCCAGTAGCCCCATTCGTGGGCGCCGGGGAACTCCTCGTACTCGTGCGGCAGGCCCAGGTCGACGAGGTGCGTGTGGAACAGGCGGTTGTCCTCGATCAGACGATCCTCGGTGCCGCAGTCGATGCGCAGCGCGGGTAGGTTCGTCTTGCCCACGTCCTTGGCGAGCGCGAACAGGTCGTTGGGGCCGCCGGCCGGGTTCGGGCCCAGGATGCGCCGGAACTCGGCGGCGCGGGCGTCATCGCCGGACGGCGGGCGGTGGCCGAAGCCCAGAGCGCCGGAATGGCTGTTGGCGGAGCGGAACCGGTCGGGGAATCGCAGCGCGAGCCGGACGGCCCCGTAGCCGCCCATCGAAAGGCCGCCGATGCACCGCCCGCCGCGCTCGGCCCGGGTGGGGAACAGGCGGTCCACGAAGCCGATCAGGTCTTCGATGATCGCCGTCTCATACGCGAAGCCCTGCTCGGCGTTCGTGTAGAAGCCGCGCCCGCCGTCCGGCATGACGACGATCAGGGGCAGGTTCTGGACGTAGCGCTCGATGCTGGTGCGCCGCTGCCAGATGGTGTGGTCGTCCGACAGCCCGTGCAGCAGGTAAAAGACGGGGAACGGCCCCGCCTTGCCCTCGCCCTCCGGCAGGAGGATATTGGCCGCCGTCTGCTTGCCCAAAGCCCTGCTGAAGTAGTGCAGTTCGCAAAACGCCACGTAAACGCCCTCCTGGAAAGAACCTTCCCCCCATTGTAACACAGGGATTGCGCGCAGGGCCGGAAAGGCTTTCTTAGCAGGAAGGGTTTAACTTGCGCCGCGACCGGGCAATACCCAAACGGTCTTTATCGGCGATTCGCTTTCTGGGGCAAAGGGGACGTTTGCTTGATCAAGAGGTTTCGTTTCAAGGACCCGTTCAGCGGGCTTTCGCACCTGGCGGGCGCGATCTTCGCGTTGGTCGGCCTGGTGGTTCTTTTGGGAGCGTCCCGGGGAAAGCCCTGGCATATCACCTCGTTCGCCATCTACGGGACGACGCTGTTCCTCCTTTACACGGCGAGCGCGTTGTACCATCTCCTGCAGGTCAACCCGCATACGGAGGGGCGACTGCTCAGCATCGACCGCGCCGCCATCTACGCCCTGATCGCCGGAACCTACACGCCGATCTGCCTGGTCGCGCTGCGAGGCGGGTGGGGGTGGGGCCTGTTCGGGGCGGTTTGGGGCCTGGCGGTGGCAGGTATTGTGGCGGACATCCTTTCCCGGCGCCGCGCCCCCGACTGGCTCACGGCGCTCCTCTACCTGGTCACCGGCTGGATCGCCGTGGTCGCCATCGGCCCGCTCGTGCGGGCGCTGCCGGCCGCCGCCCTGTTATGGCTGCTCGCGGGTTGCGTCATCTACACCGTGGGCGCGGTGATCTGCGTACGGGAGCGCCCGCGCCTGCGCCCCGGCGTCTTCGGAGCGCACGACCTGTGGCATGTCTTCGTCCTGGCCGGAAGCGTCTGCCACTTCGTGCTCATGTGGCGCTTCATAGCCCCGCTCTGAGAATGCACGCACACGCGCAACGCCGGCGTCTCGCCGCTTCGCTGATCCTTGCCGTCACGGTGATGGCCCCGGCGCACACCGACCCGGTCCGGGCGCGGCCCGTCGACGCGCTCGTGGCTCGCGTGCCGGGAAAATTTGCGTCTTCATACAGTTGACATTATCCCATGATTCTGTCATACTGTTAATGTTCGCTTAATCTAGAACAATAGGAGAAACAGATGAGTCAAGCCGCTGCCGTGACGACGGCGGATTTCGATAGGGAAGTGCTGGGGGCCGACGTGCCCGTGCTGGTGGACTTCTGGGCGGTCTGGTGCGGGCCCTGCCGCCGGGTGGCCCCGGAGGTGGACGCCGTGGCCGAGCAGATGGACGGGCAGGCCCGGGTGTTCAAGGTCAACGTGGACGAGGAGTCCGACATCGCGGCCCGCTACGGGGTGCAGGGCATCCCGACGCTGATCATCTTCAAGGGCGGCCAGGTGGTCGACCAGATCGTGGGCGCCGTGCCCCGCACCGTGATCGCCGAGAAGCTCCGGGCGCACGTGGGAGGCGCGCAATAACGTGACGGCGACCCTGAGATAAGGAATAAGCCGATGAGCGCCATGGAGGCAGTTGTCGTAGACCCCGGCGCGAGGGCCTTTATGCGAGGGAATCTTCCAGCGCGTAATCCACAGCCTGGCTCAGACTCATCGCCTGCCCCTCGGCGAACACAGCAGAGAAGCCATCCGCACCTAGAAGGGCCCGCGCTGCGCTGACCGCCTCCTCATGCCCCCCCGGGGCTCCGGCGGCAGCGGACCCTCTATCCGCAAGGTGTCACTCAGACCCTGGACCGCTCCGAGCAGTCTCGCCGCCTGCTCTGCTTGTCCTTCCTGGATGGCAGCGACAAAGGCGAGACGCGCCAGCGACCAGGCGCAGCACTGCGGGTCGCCGCACCGCAGGCTCTCCCCCAGGTGCCGGCGCGCCGCGGCGGCGTCTCCCCGATCCGAGGCGACCCGGCCCAGGTGGCTCAGCGTCCATTCCATCCCGCCCTGCGCGACCCGGTCCAGGTGGCTCAGCGTCCATTCCATCGCGCCCTGGTTTTGGCTGCCCTCGAACAGCGCCCGCGACTCCTGCAGATGCAGGTGCGCCGCGGCGATGTCGCCCTGCCAGTGGGCGAGCCAGCCCAGGCGCCCCAGCCCGCAGGCGAGGCCGCGCGCGTTCCCCACCTGCCGAAACACGGCGCACGCTTTCTCGCAGTGCGCCAGCGCAGAAAGGTAGTCGCCCACGAACTGGGCCGCTTCTGAGACACCATAGCGCGCCCAGGCGATCGATTGCGGATCTGACCACGCTATCCTGGTGGACAGGGCCTCTTCCCGAAGAGCCAGCGCCCGCGGATAGTCACGCTGGCGCAGCGCCACCTCGGCAAGGTGGTTGAGAGAGCCGGCAGTGGCGTGCTGGTATGTCAGGCTCGCGCGCCCGGGCAAGGCTCTTTTCGAAGCAGGCGCGCATCGCGGCAGGATCGGGCTGCCTTTGGGCGATCCTGCCCAAGCCCCAATCACCCCAGAGGAGGGAGCGCTTGTCCCCGATCTCGCTTGCCAACGCGATGGATTCCCGGAAGTAGGCCTCTGCCTCGGGGGAAGTCCTCCCGCCGGTGCCATGTCGCCTCGCCCAGGCCCCGCAGCGCCGAGACGATCCCTTTCTTATAGCCCAGGCGCCGGGACGCGACCAGTGACTCTTCATAGAACGGACGGGCCGCCGGGGGGATCGCCATACCCCTGGGTTATGCGCCCGAGGGTGTGCAGCACGTCGGCGGCCCTTCGCTCCTCGCCCGACTCCCGGAAGATCGCCAGGCTCTCGTCCAGGTGCCGGCGCGCCTGCGCGAAGTCACCCCCCACGAAAACCGTTCATGAAGGCGACAAAGCCTGCCTCATGAAGCGCCGCAGCGCGCCACGGTCCTCCCCTCGGCCCCCTTGCGACTCAGAGCCGCCTCAATCCACTCCCGCCCCTGACGGAAAAGGCCGCGCGCCACCCAGAACCGGGCCAGCGCCGCGACAAGCCGCAGGCAAACAGACTCCGCGCCGTGCTCGCATTCGCCGCACCACTCCAGCGCGGCGCGCAGGTTGCCGTGATCGGCCTCCAACCGGTCGAACCACGCCGCCTGCTCCGGCCCGGAGTAATGCCCGATCGCTTCCTCGGCGAAGGCAAGAAAGAAGCTCTGGTGGGCGGCGCGAAGCCTTTCTGCCTCGCCGCTCTCCATCAGCCGGTCCCGGGCATACTGGCGCACCGTCTCCAGCAGGCGGTAGCGCCCTTCCCCCGTCTCCTGCTCATAGACCACCAGGCTCTTCTCCACCAGACTGGTCAACAGGTCCAGCACCTGCCAGTCGTCGATGCCGCCCCGGAACAGACCGCCTCCGCCGCCTCCAGGGTCCAGCCGCCGGCGAACACCGACAGGCGCGAAAGCAGCAGCTTCTCCGCTGCCGGGAGCAGGTCGTAGCTCCAGTCGATGGCGGCGCGCAGCGTCTGCTGCCGGGGAGCGCCGTGCGGCTGCCGCCCGTCAGCAGACGGAAGCGGTCGTCCAGCCTTCGGGCGATCTGCTCCACCGCGAGCGCCTTGACCCGCGCCGCGGCCAGGCTCGATGGCCAGCGGGATGCCGTCCAGGCGGTAACACACCTGCGCCACGGCCGGCGCGTTCGCGTTGGTCACCGAGAAGGAGGGCAGGGCGGCCATCGCGCGCTCGATGAACAGCCTGACCGCCTCGAACTGCCCCAAGGCGTCCACAGGCGGCAGGTGCCGCGGGTCCGGCACAGACAGCGAGGGCACGCGGTACGTGACCTCCCCGGCGATGCCCAGCCCCTCCCGGCTGCTGGCGAGTACCCGTACCCCGGGGCAGGCGCGCAGCAGCGCCTCCGCGAGCTGCGCCGCCGCAGACAGCAGGTGCTCGCAGTTGTCCAGCACCAGCAAGAGCGCCCTGGGCTTGAGATGCTCGATCAGCGTCTGCGTCAGCGGCCGTGCGCCCTGCTCGCGCACGTTCAGGGCGGTGGCGACTGCCTGCGGCACGAGGCCGGGGTCGAGCGGGGCCAGTTCCGCCAGCCACACGCCCTCGGGATAACGGTCCAGTTCCTCCGCGGCGACCTGCAGCGCCAGCCTGGTCTTGCCGACGCCGCCGGAGCCGGTGATGGTCAGAAGCGGCGCCTTCGCCAGCAGCGCCCGGGCCTCCGTGATCTGCTTCTCGCGACCGATGAAGGAGGTCACTTGCAGCGGCAGGTTGTTGGGCAGCGCATCGAGCGAGCGCAGCGGGGGGAAGTCGGTCGGCAGGCTCGGGGTGCAGGAGCTGGAACACCCGCTCCGGGCGAGCAAGATCGCGCAGGCGGTGCTCGCCCAGGTCGAGCAAAAGCGGCTCCCTGTGGCAGGCTGTCGCGCGCCAACTCCTCGGTGGGAAGGAGAGCAGCACCTGCCCGCCATGCGCTATCGCCCGGAGTCGGGCGCAGCGGTTGACGGCGGGGCCGAAGTAGTCGCCGTCCCGGAAGTCGGCCTCGCCGGTGTGCAGCGTCATGCGGACGCGCAGGCAGATGCCTCTGGGCCACGGCTCGGCAAAGAACGCCCGCTGCAGCAAGCATCCGCAAGCGGCAGCGTCGCTCGCGCGGGCGAAGACAGCAAACAGGCTGTCGCCTTCGCCGCGGCTCTTGACGAGGGTGCCGTCCTGCTCGGCGATGAGGCCGCCGGCCAGCGTGTCGTGGCGGGCGCGGCGCGCCGCATGGCTTCCGGGTGCTCCTGCCAGAGGCGGGTGCTGCCTTCTATGTCCGTGAAGAGAAAGGTGACGGTGCCGGAAGGAAGGCTCATTGATGGGCTCCTCAGTGCCTGACCAAGGTAGGCGGCGCAGTCTTCCGAATCGATCAGGGGCGCGTGCCTTCGGGTTGGCATCGGCGCAGTTCCTCGGCCTTTTCCTCGGCCAGGGTGTCGTTGATGAAGGCGCCCGCGCCGGCCTCGAGCCGGCCAGGTACTTCAGCTTGTCTTTGGTGCGGTTGGGCGGGTAGAACTCGATGTGGAACAGGTAGTGGCCGTAGTCCTCGCCGTCCGTCGGAGCCTGGTGCATCACCATGATGTAGGGCAGCGAGAAGCCGAACAGGTTGTCGAACTTGGTGAGCAGCGCCTTCAAGAACCTCGGCGAGCGCGCGCGGCTCGCCGGGGCCGAAGTCGGCCAGCGACCGGCGCGGGGCCTTGGGCAGGACGTAGGTCTCGTACGGGTAGCGCGCGAAGAAGGGGATGAAGGCGACGAAGTGATCGTTTTCCAGGACGATGCGCCGCCCCGTCAGCCCGCTCCTGCTCGCGCACCGCCTCGAGGAGGTTCTCGCCCCGGGCGTCCCGGTGCCGCCTGCAGGCGGCAAGCTCGGTTTCCAGACGCGGCGGGATGAACGGGTAGGCGTAGATCTGGCCGTGCGGGTGGGTCAGCGTCACGCCGATCTCGCGGCCTTTGTTCTCGAAAATGAAGACGTACTTGACGAACGGGTGCGCCCCCAGCTCGCGGTAGCGGTCGGTCCAGACGTGGATCAGGTTCTCGATGCGCCGGACGGGGAGCGAGGCGAGCGTGGCCTGGGGGTCGGGCGTGTACACCACCACCTCGCAGACGCCCTGCGCGGGCGCCACGGGCGAGAGCGGCGTCGGCTCGACCGCGGGGGCCGGCGGGTTCGGTTGCAGCGACGGGAATTTGTTCTCGAACACGACGATGTCGAAGTCGGGGGCGGGTATCTCGGTGGGGAAGCCGCCCGGCTTGGTGGGGGCCAGCGGGTTATAATCCGGCGGCGGGAAGAAGGTGCGGTCCTGCCGGTGCGTCGCCGTGATGACCCACTCTTCCAGGATCGGGTGCCAGCGCAGTTCGGACATGGTCAGGCTTCCTGCGGCGCGGCGGGCGGCGCGCTCGTCGTCGGCAACGTTCTCCGAGGCGACGTGCTGCTGCGCCGCCGGGGGCGCCGGGGGCGGCGCCTCCGATGGGGCCTCGTCCTCCTCCGTCTCGTCGTCGAATCGGTAGAAGATCAGGTACCGCCCGTCCTCTTTGATGATCCTCTGTTTTTGCACGGCAGGGGGTCAGGCCTCCAGCGCGTCGAGCACGAGCGAGACGCCGCCCAGGATGCCGGCGTCGTCGCCGAGTTCGGCGGGCACGATCGGGCAGGCGTCGATCAGGGAGCGGATGGCGTTGGCGCGGGCCGAGCGGCGGATGGGTTCCAGGATCAGCTCGCCGGACTGGGCCACGCCCCCGCCCACCACCACCATCTCGGGGTTCAGCAGGTTCACGATCGAGGCGACGCCCAGCCCGATGTAGTAGCCGGTCTCTTCGAACGTCTCCAGCGCGATCGCGTCGCCCTGGGCGGCGGCGTCGGCGATGTCTTTGGCGTGAGCAGCCGCCGGTCGTAGTCCGCCATCTCCGCCAGCTTCGATGGGCGCCCCTCGCAGATCTTGCGCGCCGCCCGCTCCACTATGGCCGAGATCTGTCCCATGCTTTCCAGGGAACCGAACGCCGCCGCCCAGCCGCGCCCGCCGGCCGCGATGATGATGTGCCCGATCTCGCCCGCGCCGCCGGTCGCACCGGTCCACAGCTTGCCGTCCAGGATGATGCCGCCGCCGATGCCCGTCCCCAGCGTCAGCATGACCAAGGTGCGCACCACGCGGCCCGCAGACGACGGTCGTCCCGCGCCGAAACGGAACTCGCCCAGCGCGGCCACGTTGGCGTCGTTGCCCATGAACACGGGCAGGCCGGTCTGCTCCTGGACCGGTCCGGCTAGGGCGACGTTGCGGTACTGCTCGCCCCGCTCGTAGAAGTTGGGCGCCCACAGGACCACGCCCGCCCGGGGCTCGATGACGCCGGGCACCCCGATGCCCAGCCCGGCCACCTGCTCCTGGCCCGCGCCCGCGGACTCCATCGCGGTGCGGGCGGCGTGGGCGATCTGCGCGACGGTGCTCGCCACGCCTTCGGTGGCCAGCGAGGGCGCCCGGCCGGAGCCGAGGATCTTGCCGTCACGATCGGTGACGGCGGCGCGGACGTTGGTGCCTCCCAGATCCACGCCGAGCAGGTACGGTGCGTTGCGGTTCAGTTCCACGGTTCGGACATCCTCCCTTGGGCCTCCCTTTGTCTCCCGCGCCCTGGCCAGGGTGGAGGCGGGTGGTGGTGGGGGGCGGGCGCCGCCGCCCCGATCTGCCTCCAGTATAACGGCGTTGCCGGGGGGCTGTCAATCGCCTGGAGGCAAACATAGTGGGCGAACAAACACAAGATATGGCCTCCCGGCTCGCATATCTTGCTATATACGGTGCCGCGAGGCGAAAATTTTTGGTTATTTTTACCCGCAGGGGTTGACACCGGCTCGCCGATAACTTACAATTGGGTCGGTGGTGGCAAGGGGAGGCTCAGTGGAGGCGAAGGGTTGTTCCGGGGAGAGCATCATCATTCTGTGGACGACAAGGGGAGGGTGATCATTCCGCTGCGCTTCCGCAACGAGCTCGGCACCACCTTCGTCATCACCAAGGGGCTGGATAAGTGCCTTTTCGTCTTTCGCGAGGACGAGTTCGAAGAGATGGAGAAGAAGCTGCAGGCGCAGCCGACCCTGGACCGGCACACCATCCGCCTGCAGCGCTGGTTCTCGGCGGGGGCGCTGGAAACGCAGGTGGACAACCAGGGGCGCGTCGCCGTCCCGGGCAACCTGCGCGAGTTCGCGGGCATCCAGGACGAGGTGGTCATCGTGGGCGCCAGCAACCGGATCGAGATATGGAGCCGCGAAGGTTGGGACGCCTTTAACGCTAGCTTGAGCGACGAAGATATCATCGAATCGGCCCAGGAAGTCGGGCTGGGCAAATAAGCTACTCCCCCTCCCCGCTTCGGGAGGGGGCGGGGGGCAGGTGGTGAGCACGTTCCATACGCCCGTCATGCTGGGGGAAGTAGTGGACTGGCTTGCGCCGCGGCCCGGGGGGCGCGTGGTGGACGGGACCCTGGGCGGCGGCGGCCACGCGCGGGCGATCGCGGAGCGGCTGGCCCCGGGGGGCGCCCTGGTGGGCCTGGACCAGGACCCCGACGCGCTGGAGCAAGCGGGACGGGCGCTGACAGATCTACCCGGCGGCGTTTCGGTGCGGCTCGTGCGCGCGAACTTCGCCGATCTGCGGGCCGTCCTCGACGAAGAGGGCATACCGGCGGTGGACGGCGTGCTGCTGGATCTGGGGGTGTCGTCCTACCAGCTGGACACCCCGCAGCGGGGCTTCGCGTTCCGCTACAACGGGCCGCTGGACATGCGCATGGACCCGGGAAGCGCCGAAACGGCGGCGGATCTGCTCGGCCGTCTTTCCGAGGGGCAGATCGCCCGCCTCCTTTTTGACTACGGCGAGGAGCCGCGGGCGCGGCGCATCGCGGCGGAGATCGTGCGGCGGCGGGCCGACAGGCCGCTCGCGACCACGGAGGACCTGGTGGATGCGGTGCGCGGGGCGATGCCGTTCCGGACGCGCCCCGGCGAAATCCATCCGGCCACCCGGACGTTCCAGGCCCTGCGCATCGCGGTCAACCGCGAGCTGGAGGTGCTGTCCGCCGCGCTCAGACAGGCGGCCCAGGCGCTGGCGCCCGGGGGGCGGCTGGTGGTGATCGCTTACCACTCCCTGGAAGACCGCATCGTGAAAACGACGATGGCCGAACTGGCAGGCAAGCGTGTGGAAACGGACCTGCCACAGGCCGCGCCGCCGGCGCCGATCCTGAACGTTTTGACCAAGAAGCCGCGGACGGCATCGCCGGACGAGGTGCGCGCGAACCCGCGCGCGCGCAGCGCTAAGCTGCGCGCGGCCGAGCGGCGGGAGTAGCGCCGCGCGGGCGCAAGCCGTGGCGTGACAGAAGGAGGGCGGCAGCAAATGCTAGCGGAGCAGACAAAAGCGAGACCGGCGTCCGGGCGGTCGGGGTCGCACCCGACGGCGGCGCTCGGGACGGCCACTTACACCCCGCAAGCGGCGCTGCCCGCAGGCCGTTCCCGTCCCGCGGCAGAAGGAGCCGCGCCCGCGGCGCGCAAGGCCGCCCGGCGCGGCCGCCGCAGCCCCATGATTCTGGCGGTGCTGGTGGGGACGTTCCTGGTGGCCGCTGCTTTGCTGCTACGTGTACGCTTACGCGCGCGTGACGGCGGCGGGCTTCCGCCGCACTGCGGCGCGACCTGCGCAAGGCCGCGCAGGAGGACGCGCTGCGCGCGGAAGTCAGCCGCCTGTCCCTGTCCGTGGAGCCGCGCGCCCGGGCCATCGGCATGGTGCCCGCCCCGCCGCAGGCGGCGAAGGTGCTCCCGGCGGCCGAGCACGAGACCACGCCGCAGGGCGGCGAGTAGCACGCGCAGGAGGATCGGCATGGCGGCCGGGGCGACAACACGCGGCGGGCGGGGGTTTTCAGGGCGCATCGTGGGCGTTTTCGCCCTCGTGGCCTTGCTGTATCTGGCCCTGGCCGGGCGTCTGGTGTATCTCCAGATGGTTCAGCACGAGCACTTCCGGAAGGTGGCCGAAGAGCTGCGGGGGCGAACGCGCATCCTCCCCGCCCGGCGCGGCGTGCTGCTCGACCGGGCCGGCACGCTCCTGGTCCGCAACGAGCCCGCCGCGGACATCGTCGTGGACCCGAACCTGTGGTACGCGCGCGACGCAAAGCCGGTGCCGGGTGACACGCCGGAAGCGCGGCGCGACGCGGCGCTCCGGGGGCTGGCCAGGTGTCTGCCCGATCTGGACGTGGCCGGGCTGGCGCTGAAGCTGTCCGAAAGGCTGCCGAACGGGGAGTTTCGGCGGGTGGACGTGGGGCGGCGGGTGGACGCGGAGATAGGCAGGAAGATAAGCGATGCCAACCTGCCGGGCGTGGGCGTGCAGCCGACCACCCGGCGCGTGGCGATGAACGGGACGCTCGCCGCGCACGTCCTGGGCTATACCGATATCGACGGCAAGGGCTCGGAGGGTCTGGAGAAGGCGCTCGACGAGACGCTGGCCGGGACGCCGGGGCTTCTGGAGGCGGAGTTCGATCCGCAAATGCGCGCCATCCCGGGCACGGTGCAGCGGCAAGTGGCGCCGAGTGACGGGCGCGACGTGATCCTGACCCTGGATGCGGGGCTCCAGAACGACGTGCAGGAGGCGCTGGGGAACGCCTACCGCAAGTACCGGGCCGAGGCCGCGACGGCCGTGGTCCTGGATCCGGAGACCGGCGACATCCTGGCGCTCGCCAACTTCCCGACGTACGACATCAATCGGCGCGGTGACTTCCCGGCCGCGCACCGGGCCAACCGCGCCGTCACCGCGCCGTACGAGCCGGGATCGACACTGAAGGTCGTCACGATGGCGGCGGCGCTGGAGGAGGGGAAGGTGTCGCCGACCACGCGCTTCCACTGCGCGGGCAGCCGCCGCATCGGCCGGCGCACCATCGGCTGCGCGCACGGCAGCGCGCACGGCGCGTAGAGCGCCGTCGACGTCATCCGCAATTCGTGCAACCTTGCCGCCGCCGAGTGCGCGTTCCGCCTGGGCAAGCAGACGCTGTGGGAGTACGAGCGCAATTTCGGGCTGGGCGAGCGCACCGGTGCGGGGTTTCTGGGCGAGAGCCGGGGTCTTCTGGCCGACCCGGAGACCTGGTCCGCCATCCAGCTGTCGAACGTCGGATTCGGGCAGGGGATCGCGGTGACACCCCTGCAGCTGGCGTCGGCCTACGCCGTTATCGCCAACGACGGCGTGTGGATGCGCCCGCGCATCGTGCGGGGGACGCGCAACCCCGACGGCTCCGACGTGCGCAAGGTCGCGCCCGAGCCCGGGCGGCGTGTGGTCCGGGCGGAAGTGGCCGGTCAAATGCGCCGCATGCTGCAGGCGGTGGTGGAGGACGGTACCGGTAAAACGGCGGCGCTGGACGGCTACACGTCGGGCGGCAAAACGGGCACGGCCCAGATCGCGCGGAACGGCTCGTACGCCAGCGGCAAGTACATCGCCTCGTTCATCGGCATGGCCCCGATGAGCGACCCGCAGTTCGTGATCCTGGTGGCCGTCACGGCGCCTCAAGGCGCCCAATACGGCGGCGTCGTCGCCGGCCCGGTCTTCAAAGAGATCGCCGAAAAGGCGCTGCTCGCGCGGCGCACCCCGCGCGACAAGCCGGAATGACCTACCCCCTGCCGGAGCGGGAAGGGGGCAGAGGTAGGTTAAAAAGGTGCTATAGTATAGGTAACGGTCTAGGGAGAGATTCGGGCTTGATGCATCTCGGGGAGTTAGCGAAGGCGGTGGCAGGGGCGAGCGTCGCACCCGGAGGGTACCCGGATGCCGACGTCGTCATTTCGGGTATCGCCTACGATTCGCGGAAGGTGGAGCCGGGTTTCCTGTTTGTCGCCGTGCCCGGCGAGCGCTACGACGGCCACGACTTCCTCCCGGACGCGGTCGAGGCGGGCGCGGCGGCGGTCGCGGTTCGGGCGGACCGCGCCGACCGCTGGGCGGGCCTCCCCGCGCCGCGCCTCCTGCTCCCCGATCCGCGCGCCGCACTGGCCCCGCTCGCCTGCCGCTTTCACGGCGACCCGACGCACCGCCTGCACCTCGCGGGCGTCACGGGCACCAACGGCAAGACGACCACCACGCGCATGATCGAGGCCATCGCGCCGCGGCGACACCACGGGCGTGATCGGACTGGGCGCGACGATGGCAGGGCGCGAGGCTCGAGGAGACGCACCACCCCGGAGGCTTGGCCCCCGATCTGCAGCAGGTTTCTTCTCCCGGATGCGCGAGAACGGTGTCACGGCGGCGTGCATGGAGGTGGCGTCCATGCGCTGGCGCAGGGGCGAACGGACGGCGCCTTCGACGTGGGCGTGTTCACCAATCTCCACCCAGGACCACCTCGACTACCACGGCACGATGGAGCGTACCGCGACGCCAAGGCGCCTTTTCCTGGTCATGCGGATGTGGCGCAGGCGGCAGGTAAGGAGTTCGTGGCCGTCCTGAACGCGGTGATGCGGCTGGGGCGTTTGTACGCCGGAAGTCGCGCGCGGCAAGGTGGTGCGATTCAGCGCGGCGGGTGAGCAGGCGGGCCGTCACGACTCCAGGTCCTGCTGGACGTGGACCGTATCCGTTTCACGGCGTGCACCCCCGCCGGGCGTGTGCCGGGCGGGCTCCTTCGGCGGCGCGTTCAACATCGCAGTACGCCTGGGCGCGATCGGGTACGAGGTCGCGCGGGGCTCGACCCGCACGTGATCGCGGCGGGGCTGGCCGACTACCCGCCCGTGCCGGGGCGGTTCCAGCCGGTGCGCGCGGGGCAGGGGTTCGCCGTGCTGGTGGACTACGCGCACACCCCGGACGGCCTGGAGAACGTGCTCCGGTCGGCCCGCCCGCTGACCGGGGCGGCTGATCGTCGTCTTCGGCTGCGGCGGCGACCGCGACCGCACAAGCGCCCCAAGATGGGCGACATCGCGCTGCGCCTCGCCGACATGGCCGTGGTCACGTCGGACAACCCGCGCCGCGAGCAGCCGGAGGCGATCATCGACGAAATACTGGCGGGCATGGGCGGGGCGGCGCGCAGGTGCGGCGTGAGGTCGACCGGCGCAAGGCCATCGCGCTCGCCGTCGCCGAGGCCGTACCCGGGGACACGGTGGTGATCGCGGGCAAGGGCACGAGCGTACCAGATCGTCGGCGACCAGACGTTGCCCTTCGACGACGTCCAGGTGGCCGCCGAGGAGATAGCCCGTTGCGCCCGCTGAGCCTGGCCGACATAAGCCCGGGCCGCCGGCGGCACGCTGGCCGGGAGCGGCGATGTGCGCGTCACCTCGGTCTCGACGGACACGCGCACGCTCGCGCCAGGCGCGCTGTTCGTGGCCCTGCGCGGCCCGAACCACGACGGCCATGCCTACGCCCCGGCGGCGCGCGAGCGGGGCGCGGCGGCACTGCTGGTGGAGCGGGAGGTCGCCGGGGTGGACCTGCCCCGCGTCCTGGCCCGGGACACCCTGCAAGCGTACGGCGATCTGTCCCGGCACTACCGCGACACGTTCGACATCCCCGTCGTCGGCGTCACCGGCAGCGTCGGCAAGACCACCGCCAAGGAGATGATCGCCGGCGTCCTGTCGCCCGTGTTCGCGGTCCGCAAGAGCGCGGCCAACTTCAACAACGAGGTCGGGCTCCCGCAGACGATCTTCGGCCTGGACGAGCGCCACACGGCCCTCGTGCTGGAGATGGGGATGCGCGGCCCAGGGCAGATCGCGCGGCTCGCCCGGATCGGCGCGCCCACGGTCGGCGTCGTCACCAACGTCGGGCTGTCGCACGTCGAGCTGCTCGGCTCGCGCGAGGCCGTCGCCGACGCCAAGGGAGGGCTTGCTCGCCGCGCTGCCCCCGCACGGACTGCCGTGCTTCCCGCCGCCGACCCGTTCTTCGAACGCCTGCGCGCCCGCTTCGCCGGCGAAACGCTGACCTGCGCGGTCGAGGGCCGGGCACCTTCTGGGTGCGACGTGGTGCCTCGGCCTCGCGCGGCAGGAAGGGGGCTGGCGCTTCACGGCCCAGACGCCGTGGGGGCGGGCCGAGATGTTCCTGCGCTCGCCCGGGCGCTTCAACGTCGCAAACGCGCTGCTCGCCGTCGCCGTGGGCGGGCGCCTGGGCGTGCCGCTCCCGTCCATCGCCCGCGCGCTCGGCGCCTGGACTGCCCCGGCCATGCGCATGGAAACGATCACGACGCCCGGGGGCGTCACCGTGCTTTCGGACGTCTACAACGCCGCGCCCGCCTCGGTGATCGGCGCCCTGGAGACGCTGCGGGACCTGCCTGCCCCGGGCAAGCGCGTGGCCGTGCTGGGCGAGATGCGCGAGCTGGGCCCGTTCGCGGCCGAGGCGCACGCCGAGGTGGGGCGGGCGGCGGCCGTGGCGGCCCCCGACCGGCTGGTCCTGGTCGGCCCGCTGACCGGCCCGCTCGGCGAGGCGGCGCGGGCGGCCGGCTATCCCGATCATGCCGTGTGCCGCTTCGATTCGACGGCCGAGGCCGCGGGCACGCTCCCGGCCCTGGTGGGCGCGGGCGACGTCGTGCTGGTGAAGGGATCGCGCGCGCTGGCGATGGAGAAGATCGTCGCCGCGCTGGCGGCGGGGGGGGGGGCATCATGACCGCGCTCTCTTTTCTGGCCGCGGCGGCTCTGGTGCTGGCCTTCGGCGGCCGGGTGATCGCCCTGCTCGCGGCCGCCAGGGCGCGCCAGCCCGTGAGCGGCGACGCGCCCCGCTCGCACCAGGCCAAGCACGGGACCCCCACGATGGGCGGGCTGCTCCTGATCGGGGCCGTGTCGCTGGTTGTGGCGGGGTTCGGCCTGGCGAGCCGGCGCGGCGACGCGGGCATCGCGCCCCTGCTGGCCGTGGCCGGGACCTTCGTCCTGGCCGGCCTGATCGGGCTGCTGGACGATCTGGGCAAGGCGCGCAAAAAGGCGAACAAGGCGGGGCTGAGCGAGCGCGTCAAGCTGGCGCTGCAGGTGATCGTCGCCGCCCTGTTTCTGCTGGTGATCGGGCGAACGGAGCAGGCGGGGATCACCACGGTGATCGCGCTGGGGGGATGGCAGGCGGATCTGGGCGTCTGGTACTACGTGCTCGGCATCTTTTACCTTTGTCTGTGGGGCAACGCGATGAACTTCACCGACGGGCTGGACGGTCTGGCGGCGGGGACGACCTGCATCGCGTCGCTGGCGCTCGCGGCGACGGTCGGCTTCTACGCCCCGGGGGTCGCGGCGTTCTACGGCGCGGTCGCCGGCGCGTGCACCGGCTTCCTGTGGTTCAACGCCCACCCGGCGCGGGTCTTCATGGGGGACACGGGGTCGCTGGCGCTCGGCATGGGCCTGGGCGCCGCCGCCATCGCCGCCAAGCAGGAGCTGCTGCTCCTCGTGGTGGGCGCCGTCTGCCTGGCCGAGATCGGCTCGATGATGAGCCAGCGGTACGTGTTCAAGTGGCGGCGCATCCGGCGCGGCCTCGAGTACGCCCAGGCGCACCGCGTGTTCCGGCGCGCCCCGCTGCACCACCATTTCGAAGAGGGGGGCTGGCCCGAAACGCACGTAGTCGCGCGCTTCTGGGTCCTGGGGCTGCTCGCCGCCGCGCTGGGCATCTGCCTCGCCCCCTACCTGTCCCCGTTCCGCTACGTGGAGCCGATCCGGTGAGCGGCACGAGCGAGTTCGCGGGCAAGCGGGTCGCGGTGATCGGCCTGGCGGCCACCGGGCTGGCGGCGGCGGGCGTGCTGCGCGAGCGCGGCGCGCGGGTGTGTATCTACGACGCCAAGCCCGCGTCGGCCCTGCCCGCCGAGACGGTGGCCGCCGCCCGCGCACTGGGCAGCGGCGTCTCGCTCGCGCTCGGGGCCGCCGGGCTGGACGGCCAAGCCGTCGACCTGGTAGTCCCCAGCCCCGGCGTCCCGCGCGCCGCGCCCGTGCTGGCCGAGGCGCACCGGCGCGGCATCCCCGTCCTGGGCGAGATCGAGGTGGCGTACCGCCTGGCCCGCGCGCCGATCCTGGCCATCACCGGCACGAACGGCAAGACCACCACGACGGCACTGGTGGGCGCGGTCTGCAAAAGCGCCGGGCGCGCGACCTGGGTGGCGGGCAACATCGCCGAGGACGCCGGCCGGCGGCTGCCGCTGATCCGGGCCGCCGTGGAGGCGCCGGAGGACGGCGTGATCGTCGCCGAGGTTTCGAGCTTCCAGGTACAGTGGGTCCACCGGTTCCGGCCCCGGGTGGGGGCGTGGCTGAACGTCGCGAACGACCACCTGGACCGCCACGCCGACCGGGACGAGTACGCCCGGGCGAAAGCCCGCCTCTTCGCGGCGCAGGGGCAAGGAGATGTCGCCGTGCTCAACGCCGACGATAGCGAAGTGATGGCATACGCCCGCAGCGCCGGGCAGGGCGCGCGCTGGGCCTTCTCGCTGCGCGGCCCGACTTCCCCGGCGCCTACCTCGCGGGGGACGCGCTGCGGGCGCGGCTGCCGGGCGGCAGGGAGGTGGCGCTGATGGAACGTGCGGACGTGCCGCTCCCCGGCGCGCACAACGTCGCCAACGTCCTGGCGGCGTCCTGCGTGGCGCTGGCTTTCGGGATCGAGCCGGGCGCCGTGCGCGCGGCGGTCCGCGCGTTCCGGGGCGTGCCGCACCGCATGGAGCCGGTGGCGACGCTGGGCGGCGTGCGGTTCGTAAACAACTCGATGTGCACCAACCCGGCGGCGGTCGCGGCGTCCCTGGAGGCGGCCGGCGGGCCGGTGGTGGCGATCGCCGGCGGGAAACACAAAGGCGGCGACCTGCGGGCGATGGCCCGCACGCTCAAAGAGCGCGCGCGCGCAAGGTCGTACTCATCGGCGCGTCCGCGCCCGAGATCGCCGCGGCGCTGGCGGAGGAGGGCATGCGCGACGTGGAACAGGCGGATTCCCTGCCCGACGCGGTGCGGCGCGCGGCGGCGGGCGCGCGGGCGGGGACACGGTGATGCTGGCGCCGGGGTGCGCCTCGTTCGACATGTTCACCGGTTTCGAGCAGCGGGGGCAGGTGTTCCGCGATGCGGTGCGGGCGCTCGCGGGGGGGCGTCGCCCGAGGGCGAGGAGGTGCGGGCATGACGGGCGGGACGAGGCAGGGTGTAAGCGAGAAACAGTTCGCGCCGGACTGGTGGCTGTTCCTGGTGACGCTGCTGCTTGTGGGCGGCGGCGTGGTGATGGTGTTCAACGCCTCGTACGCCCTGGCCTCCGAGGTCGCGTACACCGGCGGCGACCCGGCCTTTTTTCCTGAAGCGGCAGGCGCTCTGGGCGGTCGTCGGCCTGGCCGGGATGTTCGTGGCCATGCGCATCCCGTACTGGAAGCTGGCCCAGTCTGGCCGTCCCCGCCCTGTTCGCCGTGATCGCCCTGCTCGGGGCCGTCCTGGTCGTAGGGCACAGCGCGCAGGGGCGCAGAGCTGGATCGGGTACCGCTGGATCAAGATACAGCCGTCGGAGTTCGCCAAGCTGGCCCTGGTGCTGTACCTCGCCCGGGTGATCTCGGCCCGGCCCGCGCTGATGCGGGACCTGTGGGGCAGGGTGGCGCCGCTTCTCGCCCTCGTGGTGTTTGTGGTTCTGCTGGTCGAGTACGCAGCCGGACCTGGGGACCGCCATCACCCTGATCCTGACCGCGCTGGTGGTCCTGTTCGCGGGCGGCGCCAGGGCCCGGTGGATACTCACGCTGCTGCTGCTGTTCGCCCTGGCGGGGGTGGGGTTGGCGCTCCGGCACGGGACGGACGGCTACCGATGGAAGCGGATCACCACCTTCATCAACCCCCAGGTGGATTACAGGGGGCAGGGCTACCAGATCACCCACTCCAAGATCGCGCTCGGGACCGGCGGTCTGACCGGCGTCGGGTTCGGCCAGAGCCGCGAAAAACGGCTGGGCAACCTGCCCGCCCAGCGCACCGATTTCATCTTCGCCATCATCGGCGAAGAGATGGGGCTGGCCGGCACCTGCGGCGTGCTGCTGCTCTTCCTGCTGCTCGCCGCCCGGGGGTTTCACATCGCCGCCCACACCCGGAACCCGTTCGGCTCCCTGCTCGCGACCGGGATCACCGGTATGGTGGCGGTGCAGTCCCTCGTCAACATCGGCGTCGTCACGGCGTCCCTGCCCGCGACCGGCGTGCCGCTCCCGTTCCTGTCTTACGGCGGCTCGTCGCTCGTGCCCACGCTGGTCGGCATCGGCATCTTGCTGAACATCTCGCAGCACCCGTTCTACCGGGAAGGGAAGGTGCGCGCCGGGAAGACGCCCGAGGAGACGGGGGCGTACGCGCCCCGCGCCTACCGGCGCGCGGGGGTCGCGCGCGGCGCCGCCGTGCCGGCCCGGCGCCTGTACCGTTAGCAAGGCGGCCGCCCAAAGCCTGTACCCTATATATGCAGCATCACGAACAACAGGTGTCCACCGCGTCGCCCCCGGTTCCCCCGGGGCCGCTCTACTTCGTCGGCATCGGCGGGGCGGGCATGAGCGCGCTCGCGCAGGTGCTCGCCGGGCGCGGCCGGCAGGTCGCCGGCGGCGACCCCGGCATCCAGCCCGCCGTCCGCGCGCGGCTCGAGGCGGCGGGCGTCCGCGTCCACGACCGGCACGACGGGGCGCAGGCTCGCGGATGCCGCCGCCGTCATCGTCTCCGACGCGATCCCGCCGGACAACCCGGAGGTCCGCGCCGCGCGCGGAAAGGCCTCCCCGTCCTGCGGCGCCCCGAGAGCGCTGGGCGCGCTGATGGCCAGGGGCGCGGTGTCGCCATCGCCGGCACGCACGGCAAGACGACGACCACGGGCATGGTCGCGCACATCCTGCTCGCGGCGGGCCTCGACCCGACCATCTTCCTGGGCGGCGACCTCCCCGCGATCGGCGGCAACGCCCGCGCCGGCAACAGCGACATCACCCTGGCCGAGGCCTGCGAGGCCTACGACGGCTTCCTGTACATGCACGGCGACGAGGCGCACCTCATCGCCTCGTTCGAGCGCTTCGTCGGGCAGACCGCCCCCGGCGGCTTTGTCATCCTGTGCGCCGACGACGCCCGGGCGCGGGCGCTGGCGTCGAGCGTACCCGCGGGCGTGACCACGATCGCCTACGGCACGGGCGGGCGGGCCGACGTGCGGGCGGCCGGCGTGGACGCGGCGACGCCGCACCCCGCGTTCACGCTGGAGCGGGACGGCGGGCAGCCGGGCCGCGTGACGCTGCGCGTCCCGGGCGTCCACAACGTGCGCAACGCGCTCGCGGCGGCGGCTGTCGGGATGGCCCTGGGTGTCCCGGACGGGAAGATCGTCGCGGGGCTGGAGGCTTTCGCCGGCACCGGCCGCCGCTTCGAGACGATCGGCGAGGCGAACGGGGTTCTCGTCATCGATGACTACGCCCACCACCCGACCGAGCTGCGCGCGACGCTGGCCGCCGCCCGCGCCGCCTACCCCGAGCGCCGCCTCGTGGCCGTGTTCCAGCCGCACCTGCCGTCGCGCACGCGCGACCTGATGGACGAGTTCGCCGACGCCCTCGCCGGGGCCGACGCCGTTTACCTGACCGACATCTATCTGGCCCGCGAGAAGCCGCTCCCCGGCGTCACCTCCGAGGCGCTGGCGCGGCGCGTGGCCGCGCTCGCGCCGGCCCTGCCGCCCGTCGCCTACGTGCCGGATAAGCGCGACCTGCCCGCGCGGCTTACCGCGGAGGTCCGCCCGGGCGACCTGGTGCTCACGCTGGGCGCGGGGGATATCCGCGCGGCGGGCGTGGGGCTTCTTCCTACCCCCCCTTCCCCCGGAGGGACGGCGCAGGGGGGTTAGCAGATGAGCGAGCAGGGGGGTAAGAGATGAGCAAGACAAAAGTCGCCGTGCTGATGGGGGGGCGCTCCGCCGAACGGGAAGTCTCCCTGTCGACCGGCAAGCAGGTCTTGAACGCGCTGGACCCGGACAAGTACACGGTCTACGCCCTGGATACGGCGTCCGGCCAGAAGTTCCTGCCGGGAACGGGCGGGGACCGCCCCGTCGACCGCATGGTCACCGCCCACGACGCGGCGCCGGTCACGGCGCTGACCCAGCTGCCGCTGGTGGACGAGCGCGAGCGGCCCGACGTGGTGTTCGTCGCCCTGCACGGGCCGGGCGGCGAAGACGGGACGGTGCAGGGGTTCCTGGAAGTGCTGGGGATCTCCTACACCGGGTCGGGCGTGCTGGCGTCGGCGCTGGCGATGGACAAGGTGCGCTGCAAGGCGATCCTCTCGACGGAGAACGTCTGGATGCCCGCCGACGTGGTGCTGCGTAAAAGGGACGCGCCCCGCATCCGCCGCGCCCCGGCCGAGGTGGGGTCCACGCTGGGCTACCCCGTCGTCGTCAAGCCCAGCCGCCAGGGGAGCACCTACGGCTGCTCCTTGGTCGAGGACGCCGCGGAGCTCCCGGAAGCGCTCGCCCTCGCCTTCCGCTACGACGACACGGCCCTGGTGGAGCAGCGCGTCGAAGGGACCGAGATCACCGTCGCCGTGCTGGGCAACGAGGAGCTCGAGGCGCTGCCGGCCGTCGAGATCGTGGCCCCGAACGGCTTTTTCGACTACCAGGCCAAGTACAACGAAAGCGGCGCCGAGGAGATCGTCCCGGCGCGCATCAGCGAGGATGCCGCGGGCGAAGCCCGCGAGATCGCCCTGCTCTGTCACCGGCTGCTGGGCTGCCGGGGGATGAGCCGCACCGACATGTTCGTCACCGAAGACGGCGTCGTCACCCTGGAGGTGAACACGATCCCCGGTATGACCCCGACCTCGCTGCTCCCCCGGGCCGCCGCCGCCGCCGGGATTGCGTTCCCCGGCCTGGTGGACCGGCTGATCCAGCTCGCCCTGGAGAAACCCCGGTGAAGGCCCCCGACGCCCCGCCGCGCCGCAAGAACCGGCGGCGACCCAACCACGCCCCCCCCGCCCCCCCGCCGCGCCGCAAGCACCGGCGGCGACCCACCCACGCCCGTATCGCCCTGCGGCTGGCGCTGGCCGCGCTGTTCGCGCAGTGCGCCCTGGCGCTTCTGTTCTCGCACCACCTGTGGGTGCGGACGGTGCGCGTCGAGGGCAGCCAGAGCGTGCGCCCCGAGCGCATCTTCGAGCGGATGGGTTTGCCCCCCCGGGCGAACATCGTGCGGTTGCCGGTGCGGCGCATCCGGCAGGCGGTAGAGAAAGAGCCGGCCGTCGCCCGCGCCGAGGTGCGCCGCCGCCTGCCGCACACCGTGATCGTGCGCGTGCACGAGCGCGCGCCGTGGGCGGTGGTGAAGGCGGGGGGCGTCTGCTACACGGTGGACGACGCCCTGGTGCCGTTCCGCAAAGAGCGCGTGCCGGAGCCGGGGCTCCCCCTCGTGGTGCTGGAAGTGGGGGCGGGGGGCGCGCCGCGGCTGGGCAAAAAGATCGCCGCCCCCGGCCTCGGCCAGGTGGGCGCCTGTTTGCGCTGGGCGGCGGGCCGTGACGACTTCCCGTTGGAACAGATCAGGGTTGACCAAACGGGCAAGTTGTGCTTAAATAGGGAGGGTGGGGCGGAAGTTCGGCTCGGTTCGGGTATAGATTTGGACAAAAAGTTGAACGCGCTGGCGATCCTGTTGTCGCGCCGGGCCGACCTGCGCGAGGGCAACGTCGTCTACGTCAATCTTTACGCCTTTGATGCCCCCGCCGTCCTGCCCCGCGATGCTTCCTCGTCACTCTAGGGTGACAGTGCACCGGCCTCCCGCGGCCGGCAGGGGTTGAAATCCGATGGGTGTGTTCACGTCGCAAATCCGCAACAAACCGTGGGTGTGGCAGATCACGGCGCTGGGCTTCCTGCTCGGCGGCCTGCTCGCCGCGTCACTGAAAACCCACGACCAGATACGCAAAGATCAGGTAGGTAGCACACGCTTCCCGCGCTTGACGGCCGCGTACGCCGATCTGAACGAAACGGTGGCCGATCAGAAGAAGAAGATCGCCGACCTGCAGACGAACCTGGCCCGGTACCAGAAGGCGGCGGCGGACGGCGACCAGACGGCGCAGCTTCTGAGCGCCGATGTGCAGAAGGCGAACCTGCTCAGCGGCCTGGTGGCCGTCACCGGACCGGGCGTGGTGGTGACATTGCGCGACTCCGCGAAACGCCCCCCCGGCGCCGACGAGCTCGCGCCCGCGGAGTATAACGAGCTGCTCAAGAGTTATATCATCCATGACGCGGACATACAGGCCCTGCTGAACGAGCTGAAGGGGGCGGGCGCGGAGGCGATCGCGATCAACGACCAGCGGGTGACCGCCACGACCGCCGTGCGCTGCGTGGGGCCGACGGTGCTGGTGAACGGCACCCCGACGGGCGTGCCGGTTAAGATCAAGGCCATCGGCGACCCGGACGCGCTGGTGTCGGGGCTGACGATGGCCGGCGGCGTTCAGGATGCGTACAGGCTCACCGACCCATCGATGTTCTCGGTGGACAAGGCGGAAAACCTGACCCTGCCCGCCTACGCCGGGCCGACCCCGGGGCGCTACATGAAAGTCGCGCCGGAGGCCAAGGCCGAGCAGGCGCAGAAACAGTCGGAAGAGGCGACCAAAGCGGCGCCCTAGCGAGATCGGAGACGTCCATGGGCTGGCTGCCGGTCATCGGCCTGGTGACGGGGTTCATCCTGGTCTACCTGTCGCAGTATACGATCCCGCCGGGGCTGGCGGATTACCTGAGTCTGGCGGCGCTGGCCGGGCTGGACTCGATCTGCGGTGGCATCCGGGCGGGCCTCGAGGGGAAGTTCCACGACGACATCTTCCTTTCCGGCTTCATGGTGAACACGATCCTGGCCGGGTCGCTCGCGTACCTGGGCGACCGGATCGGCGTGGACCTTTTCCTGGCGGCGGTGGTGACGCTGGGCGGGCGCGTCTTCCTGAACCTGTCGCTGATCCGCCGCCACTGGCTGACGCAGGTGGAGCTGGCACGCAAGAAAGAGGGGTAAACCTCTCCCTTCCAGGGAAGGGGCAACCAGAGGGTACCCGGGGGTTAGGTTGGCCAAGGGCGAGATCATCGTCGGTCTCGATGTCGGGACCACGAAAATCTGCACCGTCATCGGCGAGATGGCGGCGGACGGCGGGGGGCGCGTGGACGTGCTCGGGGTCGGCGTGTCGCCCTCGCACGGGCTCCGGCGCGGCGTGGTGGTCGACATCGAGGCCACGGTGCGCGCCGTCGAGGACTCGGTGCAGAAGGCGCAGCGCATGGCCGGCGCCGACGTCCATTCGGTCATCGTCGGCATCACCGGGGAGCACATCGCCTCGCTGAATTCGCGCGGCGTGATCGCCATCACCCACGCCGACCGCGAGGTGACGCAGGAGGACGTGGACCGCGTCCTCGAGAGCTCGCGCGTGATCGTGCTCCCCCCCGACCGCGAGATCGTCCACTCGATCCCGCGCGGCTACGCGATCGACGGGCAGAACGGCATCCGCTCGCCGGTCGGCATGAGCGGCACGCGCCTGGAGGTCGAGACCCACATCGTCACCGGCGCCACGACGTTCCTGCAGAACGTGCTCAAGTGCGTCCATCGCGCGGGCCTGCACGTCGAGGAGACCGTGCTCGAACCCATCGCCACGGGCGAGGCCGTCGTGATGGGCGCCGAAAAGGACCTGGGCGTGGTCCTGGTGGATATCGGCGGCGGCACGTCGGACCTGGCGGTCTTTTTGGGCGGCGAGATCTGCTACTCCGCCGTCCTCCCCGTGGGCGGCAACTACGTCTCCAAGGACATCTCGGCCGGCCTGCGGGCGGCGCCGGAAGAGGCCGAGCGGGTCAAGCTGGCGCACGGGCTGGCGCGGGCGGAGATGGCGCCGGAAGGGGAGACCTTCTCCTTCACGCGGCTGGGGGCGTCGGAGCCGACGACGCTGCCGACCAGGATCCTGGCCGAGATCATCGAGCCGCGCATGAGCGAGCTGTTCGGGATGGTGCGTCAGGAGATCAACCGGTCCAACTACGCGGCCCTGCTGCCGGCGGGCCTGGTTCTGTCGGGCGGCGGGTCGCTGCTGCGGGGCGCGAAGGAGCTGGCCGCCCACGTCACGGACCTGCCCGCGCGCATCGGCTACCCGGCCGGCGTCGGGGGGCTGGCGGATTCGGTGGGAAATCCGTCCTTCGCCACGGCGGTCGGTCTGGTGCAGTTCGGCGCCAAGGCGCACGCGGGCATCCCCCGGCGCGAGGGGGCGGGGGGGCTGTTCGCCGCCCTGATGGGCTGGATGCGCCGCGTCATCCGCGGCTGACACTTTCTTCGACAAATACCCGGCGTTCGGGGAGGTTTTCCGGAATGCCTGGTGAATAATCCATTTTAATCACAAGTGGCGGGACAGGAAAAGGGGGCGACGGGAAACCACATGAGCGCGGCGATACCGGGGGAAGCGTTCGCGAGGATAAAGGTGATCGGGGTCGGCGGCGGCGGCACCAACGCCGTCAACCGCATGATCGAGGCGGGGCTTGTCGGCGTGGACTTCTGGGCGATGAACACCGACATCCAGGTTCTGCGCACGTCGGCGGCCGAGCGGACCCTGCAGCTGGGCGAGAACCTGACCAAGGGGCTGGGCGCCGGGGGCAACCCGGAGATCGGGCGCGCGTCCGCCGAGGAGTCCAAATCGGACATCAAGAAGGCACTGGAAGGCTCCGACATGGTGTTCATCACGGCCGGCATGGGCGGCGGCACGGGGACGGGCGCCGCGCCGGTGATCGCCGAGATCGCCAAGGACATGGGGGTGCTGACGGTGGCGGTCGTCACCAAGCCGTTCCGGTTCGAGGGGCCGCGCCGCGCGCGCCTGGCCGAGGAGGGGATCGACAACCTCAAGGATCACGTGGACACCGTGATCGTGATCCCCAACGACCGCCTGCTGAACGTCGTCGAGAAGAAGGCGACCCTGATGGACGCCTTCAAGGAGGCCGACGACGTGCTGCGGCAGGGGGTGCAGGGCATCACCGACCTCATCACGATCCCCGGCCTGATCAACGTGGACTTCGCCGACGTCAAGGCGGTCATGAGCGGCGCCGGCAGCGCCCTGATGGGCATCGGCTTCGCCGAGGGCGACCACCGCGCCGTCGAGGCAGCACAATCGGCCATCGCGTCGCCGCTGCTCGAGACCGACATCG
>JAUJNC010000327.1 GCA_030446525.1 Armatimonadaceae bacterium | reverse complement strand
CGTGCGCTTCGAGATAGGGGAGGTACTGGTAGTGCCGGAGACGGCTGCCGGCCCCCAGACGGCTCTGGCGGGTGAGGAGAAGGATGTCCATGTCAGCGGCGCACGGGCCGGCGCCGCAGCAGGGCGCGCCAGAGCAGCGCGTAGCCGTTGAGCGTCTCCCGGACTTGCGTCCGGGAACCCCGGGCCGCGGCGAGCGCCACGCGCGAAACCGGCTCCAGCAGAAGGAAGCCGGCCGCCAGGCAGGTCCCGCGCCACCGGCCGAAGTGCTTGTAGCAGTACAGTATGCGGCTGTGGCGGGAGTACGACAAACGCACGGATTTGGCTTGATCGGTCGTGCCGCGCCCTTTGTGGTAGGCCTGCGCCCCGGCGAAGTAGAAGCTGCGCCACCCCGCCTCGCGGATGCGCAGCGAGAAATCGAGGTCCTCCATGTAGACGAAAAACCGCTCGTCGAACCCGTGCTGAGCTTCGAACAGGGAGCGGCGCACCAGAAAGAAAGCCCCCATGACCTGGTCCACGTCGCGGCTCGTCCGGTGGTCCCAATCGGTCAGGTAATGGCCGGGGAAGCGGCGGGGGAACAGGCGGTCCAGGCCGAGCATCCGCGACAGGAGCAGCCCCGGGCTGGGGAACCGGGCGCAGCAGCGGTGCACGTCGCCCCGCTCGTCGGTGAGCTGGATGCCGACAACGCCGATCTGCTGGTTTTCCGGCCGCTGCATCAGGCGGATGGGCGCGGCCAGCGAGTCCCGGAACAGGCGCGTGTCGGGGTTGAGGAACAGCAGGTACGGGGCCGCGCTCCCCGCCGCCCCCTGGTTGCACGCCGCCCCGAAGCCGCGGTTCTCGCCGTTGCGGATCACGGTCAGCGGCAGGGCGAGGTCCGCCAGGTTCTCCGCGGACCCGTCCGCCGAGGCGTTGTCCACCACGACGACGCGCTCCAGAGTGAACCCGTCGGGCCGGGTGGTGACGATGGATCGGAGGCACTGGCGCAGCTGTTGGCCGCCGTTCCAGTTGACGATGACGATGCGCAGGCTAACCATGTTGGGTGACCAGGGTGAGGTTGGGGCGCGCCGCGTCCTGCCGCATCGCCTCTTCGGCCTGCAGACGCCTCAGGAGCGCGACGCTGAGCGCGACGGAGAAGTAGAACAGTACCCGCAGCAGGCCGCCCTCGAAGGAGGCCTGGGAAAGAAAGGTCAGCAGCTGGCCGAGCAGGCTGACGGCGACGCCCACGGCCACCATCCGGGTCGCCGGGTCGCGCCCGGGCCACAGCAGGAAGCGCAGCGGCAGCGCCAGCAGGCCCAGGGAGACCAGGGCGCCGAGGGGCACCCCGAAGTACAGCATCTGCTCCAGGTAGGCGTTGTGCACGCCGCCCTTCAGCTCCTCCTCGCCGTCGGCGGCCACGCCGCCCCCGTACCCCAGGACCGGCTCGCGGGCTATCTTGGCCGCGGCGATGCGCACCTTCAGGGTGCGATTTTCGACGTTGTTGCCGCTCAGCCGGTCGACCAGATGCAGCTGCGTCGACTCGGACACGCGGTAGAAGCCGAAGGCCATGACGCAGACGACCGCCAGCGCGCCCAGCACGGCGGCGAGGGGCACCGGGTGGTGGCGCCGCATCAGGAAAAGGAACGCGATCCCGCTCACCACGAGGGCGCCCACGGTGCCCCGCGAGAGGGTGAGGACGACCGCCCCGAACGTGACGGCGCTCAGGAACAGGTAGCCCCGCCTGCCCCGCGCGATGCCGTAGGCCGCGAACAGGAAGACGAAGAAGCCCAGCACCGTCGCCAGGTTGTTCGACAGGCCCAGGAACGGGTGGCTGAGGCGCGTGTGGTAGGAGAGCAAAAAGGCCGCGTACTCCGGCGTCCCCTCCGCCAGACCGTGGGTCGGCGGGCCGAACCCCGGCACGGACAGCAAGGACAGGACGCTGCCCAGCATCAGCAGCAGGACGAAGGTCCCCGCGTACCGGACGATCCTGGCCGACGGGACCGGGGCGCACAGGGTGACCCCGAGCAGGTAGGCCAGGGTCGCCTCCAGGCAGAGGAAGATGTTGTAAACCGTGGCGCCGCGGTCCTGGCTCCACGACAGGGACAGTACGCTGGCCGGCAGCGGCGACAGCAGCAGGAGGAAGGTCGTGCGGTCGCCGATGCGCAGCCTGCCCGCGTACGCGAAGCGCGCGAAGAGGACGAGCGACGAGGAAAGCGCCACGATGTCGAACAGGGTGAACGAGTTGAGGCCCAGGACGCCGCGGCGGATCCGGAACGGGAACGCCGCGGCGAGCACGACCGCGAGGACGAGCAGGCGGCGCCCGGCGCCGGCCGTGCGGTCAGGCACTTCCGGCGACCTCGCGGTACAGGTTCAGGTAGCGCTGGGCGAGCTTCCGGATGTGGAAGGTTTCGTCCAGCGCCGTGGCTGTGTTCCCTTGCGCGGGGCTCGTGGGGCGGGCGGACCCGCCCCGCCCGGCAAGGAACCCGTCCAGCGCTTCCCGCAGCGCCTCGGCGTCGCCGGACCGGAACAGCGTGATCCGGGCGTTCGGGTTGTGCGCCTGGAGCTCGCGGTGCGGCGCGATGTCACTCAGGATGCACGGCAGGTCCACGGCGAACGCCTCCAGCACGGACTGGGGCAGCCCCTCCTGCCGCGACGGGAACACGAAGGCGTCGGCGATCTGCAGGTAGGGCACGACCGGGATGCGCGGCGGCAGCAGGTGGATCTGGCCGGGGTGCCGCTCGGCGGCCTCGTGCATCCGCGCCTCGACCGATTCGGGCTGCAGGCTGCCCGAACCGACGAAGCCGACGTGCAGGCGCGGGTTCTTCCCGTTCGCGAGCAGGGACTCGGCGGCGTCGAGCAGCAGGTCGATCCCTTTGCGCGCGACGAACCTGCCGGTAAACACCAGCACGACGTCGTCTTTGCCGAAGCCGAACTCGGCCCGCAGCGCGTCCCGCTCGCCCGGGGGCAGGGGGCGGAACATCTCGGTGTCGATGCCGACCGGGATGCGCACCGGGTGGCGCGCGCCCGCCGCCATCAGCTCCTCCCAGCCCGAGCTGTTCAGGGCGACGACGTGGGCGTGGGCCGCCGTGAAGCGCCCGAACCGGCCGTGCAGGCGGGTGATCTGCCGCCCCAGCGCGCTGCCGGCGTGCTGGTGCGCCTGCAGCCCGACCGTCATCTCGCCGTTGGTGGCGAGCAGGCAGATCACGGGCCGCCGGGTCAGGACGCCCAGCAGCGTCATCACGAAGCCGACGATCGAGGTCCCGTGGCAGTGGATCAGGTCGAACCGGTTC
>JAUJNC010000326.1 GCA_030446525.1 Armatimonadaceae bacterium | reverse complement strand
CCCGGCGAGTTCGGCTGGGGCGAGTTCACGCCCGACGGCCGAACCATATTCGTGACCTCCAACAAGGACCGCGACCGAACCGCCTTCGGGATGATCCGGATCGCCGCCGACGGGCGGCCCGGCCCGATCGAGCTCTTCGCGGCGCGCGACGACGCCGAAGCCGAAACCGGCGTGCTCAACGAGCAGGGAACTCAAGCCGCCCTGGTCTGGAACGTCGCGGGCCGAAACGAGCTCCAGCTGTACGACGTGCGCACGGGCCGACTAACGCCGGGTCCCCGTCTTCCCGGTGATATCGTGGGCGGGCTGGACTTCCAAAAGGGCGGCGGACGGCTGGTGTTGAGCGCGAGCGGCGCCAACCGGCCCTCGGACATCCATGTCCTGGAACTCTCCAACGGCCGCTTCACCCAGATCACCCGCAGCCCGCACCCCGGGGTGGACTTGGCCACGCTGGTCGTGCCGGAGCTGGTGACCTACCGCGCTCACGACGGACTGGAGCTGTCGGGCTGGCTTTATCGCGCCAAGGGTGTCCGCGGCCCAGGGCCGACGGTGTTCAGCTTCCACGGCGGGCCCGAGGGGCAGGAGCGGCCAGGGTTCAACAGCACCTATCAAGCGCTCGTGGCTCGGGGGATCAGCGTGTTCGCCCCGAACGTCCGCGGCTCGTCGGGTTTCGGTAAACGCTTCGTCAACCTGGACAACGGCGCCCTGCGCGAAAACGGGGTTCGCGACATCAAGTCGACGGTCGACCACCTGGTGCGCACCGGGGTCGCCGACCCGCGTCGCCTGGGGATCATGGGGGGGTCCTACGGGGGCTATATGGTGATGGCCGGCGTCACCGAATGGCCTGACATGTTCGCCGCGGGCGCCAATCTCTACGGGGTCGTCAATTTCGACACCTTCTTCAAACAGACACAGCCCTGGATGGCGGCCATCTCCAAGGTCGAATACGGCGACCCCGACCGCGAGGCGGAGATGCTGAAACGACTGTCGCCCATCCACAGGGTGGACCGCATCAAGACCCCGCTTCTGGTGCTGCACGGGGCTAATGACACCAACGTGCCCGTCGTGGAGGCGGAGCAGGTCGTCGACAGCCTGAAGCAGCGGCGCGTCCCGGTCGAGTACGTGCTGTTCCCCGACGAAGGCCACGGCTGGCGGAAGATCCCGAACCGCATCCGCGCGACGGTGGAGATTGTTCGGTTCTTCGATCAGCGGCTGAAGGCGCCAGCCGCAAGCGCGTGACGAGCGGGCGAGGGAGGCCCGGACCTGTGAGGTGGCCGTGTTCAGCAGCCCCTTTCAGACTTCGGCGTTATCGAAAGGACCACGAGCCAGCCAGAGCGCACTATGCCATTCGCACCCCGGCTTTGCCTCCTTGCCTTGGCCGCAGCCGGGGCGGGTTGTTCCCCACTCCGCTCGCCGCCAGGCGTGCAGGCGCAAGGCGCAACGGCCCCTCAGCGCGGGTCCGCCTGTATCCACGAGACCTCCTTGAACAGCTGGACGCCCTACGACGAGCGCACGATCCTGGTCCGGTCCGCCGGCCGCGCCTTTCGAGTGACCACCAACCGCTGCCCGCGCCTGGGCGATCCGTTGGCCCGTGTCAGCAGGGTGCTGCCAGGGGGCTCCTCGATCTGTTCGCCGCGGGACGTACGGCTCTACGTCTCCGATTTCGGCAACCCGAACCCGCTTCCCTGCCTCGTGGAGAGCATCGAGCTGCTCACCCCCGAGCAGGCGGAGGCTATGGACCGCACCGGCGCGCGGCAACCGTCCACCCCGTAGGTTCGCACGGCCTCTTCACCTCGTGGTGCGCCGGCGGGGTGGACCAGCTTGGCGTCACGGCAAAGGCCGTAGCCGCCCACTCGAGGTAGAGATCATCATCCGCTTCAAATCAGCAGCAGTCGCGTGCGCCGTCCGCTTGGAGCCACACACGGACGCTCGCGCCTTGTTCCGCAATCCCGGTTCACCCCGGGAGGAGTGCGGGCTAAGTGCACCAGTGGTTCGCATCTGGCTCTCACCCAACGAGTCTCTCAAAGACCTCCCAGAGGAGAAGTACCCGAATCCCGGACTATGTGCGGCCTTTCCGTATTCCCCGGCTTCACGGCTCAAGTCCTGAGCGCGGGCGCGGCTCACACGAAGCCGAGGTTCCGCGGGCCGAAGTTGCGTAGGTTGGGGAAGATGAAGTCGAGCTGGGGGTCGCTCAGGCCGAACCAGGCGCCGAGTGTGGCGGCGTATTGATCGACCGACAGCCCGGGGATGAGGGCGTTGCCCGTCATGTCCGGGTTGGAGAAGCCGGGCGCGTCCACGCCCAGGAAGGGAAAGCGGCCGTACATGTCGCCGCCCTTGACCGCTCCGCCGAGTACAAGGTGGTGGGCGCCCCAGGCGTGGTCGGTGCCATCGCCGTTGGTGTTGAAGTTGCGGCCGAAGTCCGAGGCGGTGAAAGTGGTCACCGCGGCGCGCCGGTCAACCCCGTTGAGGTCGCCGAGGGCGGCGTCGAAATAGCTGAGCGCGTGGGCGACGCGGGCGAGGTTTGCGCCCTGGGCGCGGTTCTGGAAGTCGTGGGTGTCCCACCCGCCCAGGCTCACGAAGAAGACCTGGCGACGCAAGCCAAAGGCGCCGCTGGCCGCAATCATCCGCGCCACCGTCTGCAGTTGCAGCGCAAGCGGGTTGGCCCCACCCATCCCGGTGATCGGATTGACGAAGCCGGGCGGGGCCATGACGCCCCCCAGCTGGGCGAAGACGCCGTTGTGCGCGTCGTTGCCGCCTAGGGCGTGTGTTGCCCGGAGTTTTAAGAGTTGAACCTCAAGCTTTTCGTCATGTCGGGAGCGGTGGTCGAATACCTGGCGCTCGCCCGCGCCGCCAAACGGGGTCTGCACGCCCTGATCGTGGACGACCATCCGGTCAACCGTCAGGTCCTCGACCTGATGCTGCAACGCGTGCCGGCGCGCGTGACCTGCGCCGAACACGGGGCGGACGGGGTCAAGGCCTTCCAGGCGTCGACCTTTGACATCGTGCTGATGGATCTTCGGATGCCCGTCATGGACGGGTATGAGGCGATGCGGCTCATCCGGGCGGCCGAGGCGGCACGGAAACTGCCGCGCACGCCCATCATCGTGGCCAGCGCCCATACCACACCATTCGACATCATTCGGGCGCGGGACGCCGGCGCCGACGAACACATCGGCAAGCCCATCCACATCCCGACACTGTTTCAAGCCATGGAGACGGTGCTTGTCCAGGGCATGGGGGCCAGAGCGTGGCGGCGCTCGTCCACGCCGAGGGCGCCC
>JAUJNC010000325.1 GCA_030446525.1 Armatimonadaceae bacterium | reverse complement strand
GGATGCGAACCAGCGCCCGACCGCCGACGCCTGGGTATGGCCAAGTTCGCTAAGTGGGACGTCCACATCGCGCACTTTGAGATCGATTTCGCCAAGGCCCGCGGCGTCGGCTTGCTCGCGCGCGACATTGCCCGCACTCTGCCCGTGGCGGACGATCCAGAGCCGCGCCGGCCAACGTTGTCGCATGAAACTCTCCTCGCGGAGAGCAAGCCTCGGGCGCGAGACTCGTTCCGCCCGCTCCCTCGATCTTTTCGCGGGCGGCTCGCGCGTTTTCGGCCACGGCTTGCGTGCCGGCCCGCGCGCCCGAGCGGAGCAGGTGCAGAACCGGGGTGACAAGGGCGGGCAGCGGCATGTCAATCAGCCACACGGTCGCCACGAGCGAAAGCGCCAGGAGCACGATATGCCCGCCCACCGTGCCCACGACCGTGCGGAGCACGAACGAGAGCGCCGCCCCGACGTAGCCGCCGTAGGCGAGCAGGTTGTCGGGGTGGAAATGGCCGACCGGCCCGCTCACATGGGCCAGGTGCCACCACGTCACGAACAGCAGAAACAGCGTGCCCGCCGCGCCGACGTTGTCGTGCGCGCGGCCCCGCCCCGTGGCGAGCAGCCCGCCGCACAGCAACAGCACGAATGGGAACACCCATGCCCCCGCCCCGACGAGCAGCCGCAGACCGCCCACGACCGCGCGCCCGAACACGTTCTCGTTCTCGCCGCCCTGTGGCCATAAGAGCGTCACCAACAGCACGAGCGCGACGGCCACGAGCGTTACGCCCAGCACGTCATAAGCGAGACGCGTGTTCGCCCGCTGCCGCCGGGCGGCCACCGACGCGCCCTGCGCGGGCCGGGGGCGGCGCGGTGACGCCGTTCCTCCTCCTCCGGGTCGCGATTTGACCATGGCGGTGGTTCGTTTCTCCTCGTTTTCCTTGTGCTTTTCCGGGCAGAACGCTCGTTCGCGCTACGGCGAAGTATAGCCCGTGCACAGGTGTTCGGTCAAGAAACGGCACCATCGGTCGCCACGTTGACGAGCGGGCCGCCGATGTTCTCGAAGCGGAACAGGCGCTTCGCCCGTTCGCTCAGGCCGTCATACGTTTCCTGTGGGATGCCGATGGGCGGGTAGTGCGTCTTCAGCCAGGGGCGCGAGTAGATAAGGGCCATGTTCGGGCGCAGGTGGTCGGAGCGGTTCGGCGTGCCCCGATGCCACATGCGCATGTCACGGATCAGCAGCGAGCCGGCGGGCATGAGGACCGGCTCAGCGTGCATGGTGGGGGCGAGTTTTGCCATGTCCGTGCCGCCGGGGAACAGGTGCGTGCCGCCCGGCCAGATCTCGAGCGGACCGTTTTCCGGGGAAAAGTCCACGAGCGGGATGTTCACGACGACGCTGTAGGCGGGCAGGCTCAGCGGCGTCTCCGGGAAGAGCAGCGTGATGTCGGAGTGGACCTGCTGGTAGTCCGAACCCGGCATGGGGGTGTCGCTGGCGAAGTAGTGGCAGATGTAGTCCTTGCCGAGCAGTTCGTCTAAGATGGCGAGCGCGAGCGGGTTCTCGATCACGGCCGGGTCGTTGAACGGGGCCATGAAGGGCAGGTGCATCTGGTATCGGTTGGTGCCGCGGTTCGGGTCCGTGCGTTTGACGTAGCCGTCGAAGATGCGCTCGAACGCGCCGCGCATGTCGGCGACAAGATCGGGCGGCAAAACGCGCTCAAAGACGACGTAGCCGTCCACCTTCACGGACTGGGCGGCAAGACGCAGGGTTTCGGGTCGGAGCGTTCGCGTGTCGCGCTCCTCATCGGTCAGGGTTAATGCGGGCATGACGTTCTTCTTTCCCAGGAGGGATGGTCAGGTGGCGTGGCGGCCGGCGTCCACCATCAGGTTCGTGGCGGTGATGTAGGAGGCGTCGTCGGAGGCGAGAAAGGCGATGGCAGCAGCGAGTTCCTCCGGCTCGGCGGGACGGTTGAAAAGGCCGGTCCGGGTTTGGCGCAGGTCGTCGGCGGTTCGGCCAGTGGCTTCGGCGCGGCGCACATGATAGTCCGTGAGGGTGAAGCCAGGGCACACGCTGTTGACGCGGATGGTATCGCCGGCGAGGTCCACGGCGAGCGAGCGCGCGAGGCTGAGCACGCCGGCCTTGGTCGCATCGTAGATCGGCATATCGCTTCGGCCGATAAGCGCATTGGCCGACGAGACGAGGACCATGGCGCCGCCGCGCCCGCCCGTCCTCCTCGCCCGCGCGGCGCTGTCGCAGGCGTTGGCGACGCCGCGCAGGTTCACGGCAAGGATACGTTCCCAATCCGCATCCGTGGCGTCCAGAAGAGAGCCGAACGCGCGCGCCCCGGCGTTGGCAACAAGCACGTCGAGCCGCACGAAGGCGTCAAGGGTTTGCTGCACGGCCCGGTCGCAGTCGGCTGGGGAGGCCACATCGCCGCGGGTACCAATGCAGGTCGCGCTCTCGCTTTCGAGTTGCTTCAGCGCGGCCCGGAGATCGTCCTCGGTGTGGTCGAGGAGGGCGACGCGCCCGCCCTCGGAGGCAATGCGCCGCGCGGTCGCCAGGCCGATGCCCAGCGCGCCGCCGGTGATAAGAACTACCTTGTTCTCGAAGCGTGTCATGGCTGTGTGGTTCGTCGTAACACGCGGGCGCTCCTGCCGCGCCTCTCATCCCCTGGGTCTTTTCTCGCAAGCCAAAAAGGCGCGACCAGCGAAAAAGGACCGATGAGCCGAGCACGTTCGAACTTCTTTCGCTCAGGGAGGGCGAGCGAGGTAGCGCGGCCCGCAGCGGCGGTCTGGCGCGAAGGCTTGAGACCTGCCCGACCAGGCGCTATCAGGAGTGAAGTACAACGGCGGTGCGGGTCAACTCGACCAGGTGGGTCGTGTCGAACGCGGCGACAATCGCGGCGAGGTTGGGAACGAGCAGGGCTTCGAGGTCGGCGTTCCGAAGGTTGCCCGTCGAAACGAGCAAAAGCCGTTCCGGCCGGCCCCGAAGCAGGAACGAATTAACAAAATCGGCGTCCTTGCTCACCACGACGCGCTGCTCGCGCGCGGCCACTTCGAGAATCTGTTCGTCCGTGGTGCGGTTGGCGTCCGGCAGGTCCAGGGTGTGAACGGCATCGTGCCCGGCCTGGCGCAGCAGATCAGCCATGCGCCGGGGCAGTTGCGCGTCCACCAGAAACCTCATGCGGCGAGCCGTTCGATTCGCTTGACCTGACTGAGCCGGGCGGCGAAGGCGAGCGCAGCCAGAACGTCGTCGCGCTCCAAATCTTCGTAGTCGGCCAGGATGTCCTCGGTGCTCA
>JAUJNC010000324.1 GCA_030446525.1 Armatimonadaceae bacterium | reverse complement strand
CCTGGTAGATGATCCGGTTGATTTGGCCGGAGTCGAGCAGAGGGCCGGAGGGCTTGCCACTCTCCTGTGCGTAAGCAGGAATCGGCAGGATGACGGCAGCAAAAAGGGCCAACGTTCGACGCACGGTGATCTCCTGGATTGGTGGGGCTAGACTGTTACGGCTCTGTCCTCACTTTCTCTGCACCGTGAAGGATGTCCTTCATTGGCGCGGCGCAGGCCCTTGGGACCGGAAGGCAGCGGAAAGCGCAGGGTGTCGGCAAGGTGGTTGTCGGCGTCGCTTTCCAGGAGTTGCAGCATGTTATCGAATATGCTACCATCTGTGCACAAGTCGTCGGTTTTCGTACTCAGTCAATCTTGGTCGGAAGAAGATACACCCACGGCCTGTCTCCCTAACAATCTATCTCAAAACGCCGTGGAATGCCCTCAGATGACTCCAAAATGCCCGGAGAGCGGTTTTGAGATAGATTGTTAGGGAGGTTCCCTTCCCGCTCCGTGTAGGCTACAAAGAGTAAGCGATCACGATGAGAGTGTCCGATGAGGATCGAACGCTCCTCTTCCGCGGGGTGATCGGGATCAGTGATGGTTATGTCCTTGACTGCGTTGTTTGTGGCATAGTTCTTGCCCGGTAGATTTGGCATGATCGCCCATGCCATCCCCTGCCCGCACTGCCAGAGCCCCGATGCCGTCATTCGGCACGGCACCAACCGAGGGGGCACCGCCCGATGCCGCTGCAAAGACTGCCAGAAGACCTTTACCCCCGAGCCCAATCCGCGCCGAACCAGCCAGGCCACCAAAGAGGCCGTAGAACGCGCATTGGCCGAGCGGCTGTCGCAGCGTGCTATCGCGCGATGCTTGAAGGTCGGCTACCAGACCATCCGCGAAGTCGCAAAGGACACCCAAAAAACACAAGCCGCTCCTCGAAGGGTTGATCCTGCCCGCTCGGGATGCCGCCGAGATGGATGAGCTGTGCATCAGCAAGAAGCAAAACCTCTGGCTCTGGACCGCCGTTTCGCGCTACACGGGCCAGATTCTGGGCTACCTCATCGGCGACCGCACCTGCAAGCACGTGGAAAAACTCCACGCCCTGCTGCCCCCGCGCTACCAACGTCGGCGCGTCTACACCGACGGTTACGAAGCCTATAGCGCCTTCTTCTGGCCATCACAGCACCGGGTCTGTCAGAAGTTTGATGGCGGCACCCGCGTCGTGGAAGGGGTCAACACCCGCCTGCGCCACCGCTGCAGCTTTCTGGTGCGTCGCCACTGCGTGCATAAGCACTGCGGCCCGCGGGACCAAGCCCAGAGCATCGAAAACCGCTTGGCCTTCGCGGCGCGCGCCCACAACGCCGCCTGTCAGAAACGCTGGCAACGGCGGCTGGCTAAAGCAACGCAATCAGCTTCATAACCTCAGTGATGGTGACAGACAGCATATCGTTAGAACACGGTGGCCGCTTCAGCGAAGGAGACACCATGCCTGGCTTCGTTGCTTGCCGCTTTGTCTTCATCCCAGACGAAGTTCATGAAGCCATTGCGCGGTAAAACTCGTCTATGGGCCACGTTTTGCCGCAGGAGGAGCTAGCCGAAGAGCGGCAATACCTGCTGGCGTATCCAGTCGTTCAAAAGAAAGTAGATGCGCCCGATGAGCAGCGACATGCGCGCCATGATCGTGGAGCCGAAGATGGCCCCGAAGGCGAACATCAGCAGGTAGCGCCCCAGCCGGGACGCCCCCGCCACCACCCCCATTTGCTCGAACGAGAAGAAGAAGTAACTCATCACGCACAGCAGGATGACCAGGAACAGGAGGTTGTTCAGGATCGCCGAGACGGGCGTCAGCGCGTAGGCGCCCGGCGCCGCGATCTCCGGCGGGCTGACCAGGGGCACGTTGATGGCCGAGCGGATCAGCGGGAAATAATAGGCGGCGAACCCCTGGAACGCCTGCCCCGCCGCGAAGCCGAAGAACAGGGCGAAGATGAGCCGGCTCATCCAGGCGTAGCGCTTGGAGTAGATCAGGTAGAACAACAGACCCGCGGGGAGGGCGAACGCCCACCACCACTGCCCCCCGGCCATCGGGTCCCACCAGCGCGGCCGGAGCGTGTCGTTCCAGGTCGTGTAGATCGTGTACCCCGTCGCCAGGCCGATGAAGAGGTGCTCGAAGATCCTGAAGAACCGGTTCTCGCGGTACAGGATCGAGTACAGGCCGAGGGTGCATAACGCACCGAACCAGACGATCGCCGACCGCTGCGCCGTCGTGTTGTTGATGAGGAAGTCGAACATCATCCCCCTTCCCTGCGGGCGGGCCCCCGGACTCCGCTGCGCCGCGCACGCGACGCGAACATGCCGACGTTCCCCAGGATGATCAGGCCCAGGATCAGGAAGTGCGCGTACGAAAGGGAGGCGGACGCCTGGGTGGCGAACCCGCGCTCACGGAGCAGCGCCTCGTACTCGATCGCCCCCTTCAGGCCGATGAGCATCCCCTGTATCTGCCCCGATTTGAGCAGCGGGAACGCCTCCGGGGCCATGACCGCCGTGGGGGCGTACAGCGTGGGGACGGGGTCCCCCGTGGCGGTGCGCTGGAAGTACCCCAGCCACACCGGCAGCGACGCGCTGGCGGTGATCTCGATCACCGCCGCGATGTCGTTCACGCCCCGGACCCCCCGCATGACCGGGATCTGCGCCAGCGGCGTGCCCGTGTAATCGGTGCCGATCGCCGCGGGGATGTTGCGCACCATCGCCTTGATCGTGGGCACGGCCGCGGCAGGCGGCCGGAAGCCCCAGTTGACGTAATCGCGCCCGTACTGATAGCCGTACCGCCCCTGGAGCCGTTCCGCCACCAGCTATCCGAGCTGGCGGCCCTGCGGATCGACGAGGGAAAGGATGGCGAACTTGAGCCGGTTCTTCATCAGGTGGCGGATGATCGTCTCGGTCTGCGTCAGGCTTTCGGCGGCGGTGGATGAGGAGAAGCTGGCGCTGCCGATCACCAGCTTGTCCCGGCGCGCCGGGTCGCGCGCCAGGGACTCGATCGTCTGGTAGAAGGCGCGCGACTGCGGCAGGATGGCGGGGGGCGGCACCGGCGCGGCGAACAGGAACGGCAGGCTGACCATCACGGCGAGCAGCCCGTACAGGACGCGCCGGTCTATGTTCTGCAGGCGGTCGAAGAAGTCCATGCCGGATCTACAGCTCCTTCTCGAAGTACGAGCCGCGCTCCAGCGACAGCCAGAGCCGCAGCGCCGTCGCGAGGGCCCCGATCCCCAGGCCGAACTCCACGGCCAGCAGCGCGGGCGAGCTGACGCGGGTCAGGATC
>JAUJNC010000323.1 GCA_030446525.1 Armatimonadaceae bacterium | reverse complement strand
CGACGCACATACGCTCTCCGGTGGTCCCGTTCAGGTGGCCGCCCGCCATGCCGTATGCCGGCGGGAACAGCGTTGCCGCCGACCTCCCGGCGGGTTGGAAGGCTTTGCCGTCCAGGAAAAGGAAGGCGTCGAACTTGCCCGGCCCCCAACTGGCCAGCACTTTGCGCATCGTGGCGTCGTCGACGCCCAGCAGATCGTTGACCGCCGACAGGTCGGGAGAGAGCGCGATGATGGCGCCGACGTTGAGGTCGCGGTTGGCCCACCCGTCTAACCGGCGGCCGATGCCCGGGGCGAACGAGTCGTCAACGGTAGAATGGCACAGCGCGCACGCGATGCCCAGCGACTTGAGGCTCCCGTTGCCGTTGAAGAGACCCTTGACGCCGACCACCGCGTTGAGCCGGAGCAGGGCGAGCGTGGTGGCCGGGTCGTCGAGATCGACCTTGCCGGCGCGGATCTGCTGCTTCAGGTTTGGGGGCAGCGCGTCGGCATCCACTTTCAAGCCGACCGCCAGCGCGGTCTTGGGGCTCACACCCTGCCCCACGCCTCCGAACTTGGCGCCTTGGATCGCCTGGTGGAGCTTGAGCGTGTCGCCCCAAAAGGCTTCGTCGCCGAACGTGTCGAAGCGGAAGATGCTCCTGCCGTCGGCGAGCATGCGCCCGGAGTTTACGAGAGTCGCCGCGTCGAACTCGTTTCCAGAGCGTTGGGCCTGGGCAGTAAGACCGATCAGCGTTGCCGCGAGCAGCAACGCCAAGCCGACATAGGCGAAGACGACGGTTCGTGAGTTCATGACAGCCTCCTCTTTAGGGCCGTGCCGGTTTCACCTTTCCTGTGCGGTGGAAGCGCGCCAATGTCATCATACTGGCGCGGTTCCGCAGACGTCTGATGCCCGCCGATGGGTGAGAGCCGCGCCACGAGCGGCGCAAGGTGCTGATCCCAGTTCACCGAGAGATGGAAGGACTTGTCTAGACCGGCGACGATCGGCGCCACGACGAATCCCAGATGCAGGATCCGGTACGCCTGATAAGCCGGCCTGCTTGAAGTGGTAGAGGCGCCAGCCATGGGAGAAGCCTGCGCCCTGTTGGCGTCCATTGCATGTGCCATTTCTTCCTCCTACCGAGGTGTTGCGCACGTCGGCATCCGCAGACGCCGAATCGCTTTGCCTGGGAGTATAGCACCGGTTGTACAATAAGTCAATATCTTTTTAATCTTATTTGTCCTTTAGCATATGAGATTGTATAATGACGGAGGGAGTTGATAAACGAACGCATGAAGCCGGCGAGGTGGAACCGACGCTTCTTGGAAAGCACGCGGGGGCGTATCATCGCGCTGCTGCGCCGCGCCGGCCGCACGGTCAATGAACTGGCGGAGGCGCTCGATCTGACAGATAACGCGGTCCGGGCCCATCTGTCCACACTGGAGCGCGACGGCCTGGTCCAACAAAGCGGCGTGCGCCGGGGCTCGCGCAAGCCGCACCATGCCTATGATCTGACGCCGGAAGCAGAGCAGCTCTTCCCCAAGGCGTATGGGCCGATACTCCACCAGGTCCTTAACGTACTCGCAGAGCGCCTCACGCCCGAGGAAAGGGATGAGATTCTGCGCCAGGTGGGTCGTCGTGTGGCAGCGAACCACCTCGGGGCCGTGCGGGGGCGCGATCTAGACGGGCGTATAGACCAGGCGCTCGCGTCGCTCGGAGAGATGGGCGGCCTTGCGGAAAAGGAAGAACGGGAAGGAAAGCTGTTCCTTCGGGGCTACCGCTGTCCGGTATCGGCCGCAGTCGCTGGTCACCCGGAGGTATGCCGGATGGTGGAGACGCTGCTGACCGAGATCGTGGGGGTCCCCGTTCAAGAGCGATGCGAGCGGGGCGGATCGCCGCGGTGTTGCTTTGAGGTAAGCGCGGCTAAGTAGCGGATCTTGGTGTCGGCGTTGCGACAGTGCCGGAACGCTGCTAAAAGCTCGCAGGCCTCCGCTTCGCTCCGACAAAACCCACGAGTTCGTATAACGCTATTATGCCCGGTTTATCTAATTTGTCTATAAAAAACTATCTGGAAAATGTGAAAGGTTGTTTGCTTCCCGGTTCAAACTTACGGTTTTCGGGAGTTCCGAGATAGTTTGTAAGCGCGCCTATGGTTGTTCTCTGAGCTCTTTCTTCTCCAGCGCGGCAATTGCGGGACCTTCGAGCACTTCGCCATCACATCGGAAGCGGCTTCCGTGGCAGGGACAATCCCAGCTCTTCTCCAGCCGATTCCAATGGACGATGCATCCCAAATGGGTGCAGACCGGCGACAGCACCGTCCATTGCCCGGCCTCGTTACGGTAAACGGCATACTTCTCGCCATCGATCTCAGCCAGGGTCCCTTCGCCCGGAGCTATGTCCTGAAGCTTCTCCACGTCGGCGTGGGTCAAGTAGTCTTTGATGTATTGCTTGGCCACGTTCGCGTTTTCCTGGAGGAAACTGCCGGCCGACTTGGCAGGAGCGAATCGTTTAGCGTTGTACAGGTCGCTCCAGGGATTTTCTCTGCCCAGGATGTCATCGGTAATGATGGCCGCCGCCAGAGCACCGTAAACGAGGCCATTAGTACCAAAGCCGGTGGCGACATAGACATCGTCCGAGGCTGTGGATCTGCCGATATAGGGCAGTTCGTCCGCCGGGCGATAGTGCTGCGCCGACCAGCGATAATCAATCGCCTTCACCGGGAATTGGGACCGGGTGAAGTCTTCTACCTTCTGATAATAATCCGTGTCCTCGTGCTGGCCCGTCTTATGTTTCTCGCCGATGACGATCAGATATTTCGTGCCGCTGGCATCATAGGAGCGAATCGAATGCCTCGGCTCCTCGAAGGTCCAGAAGATGCCCTCGGGATACGCATCCTCCTCCAACCGAGCCGCAATGCCATATTCGCGGTACGGCCCCAGTTCCGTCTGCAGTACGTTAAATCCCTTGGGCGTATGGGTCGCCATAATGATCTTCTGGGCGTGGACCGTGCCTCCGGGGGTAGTCACCAGCATCTGGTCATCGTCGATCGCGGTTACTTTAGAGTTTTCGAAGATCTGGCAGTGATCCGATACGATGGCTTTCGCCAGCATCCGCACATACATCAGCGGATGAAACTGCGCCTGGTTTTCGATCTTGAGCGCCTGGCCTGCGGGCAAGGGCAGAGGAACCGTCTCCATCAGCGTAGCGGCTAATCCGGCGTCGCGGGCCGTCTGGTACTCCTGTTGCATCTGTTGGACCTGGGAGGCTTCGGCTGGGAGGATGTAGTGGGGACTCCGCACAAAGTTGCAGGGAAGGTTGTATTCCGCAACGATTCGTTCGATAGCATCAATGGTCCCGCCGCGCGATTTAGC
>JAUJNC010000322.1 GCA_030446525.1 Armatimonadaceae bacterium | reverse complement strand
GCGAGCACCCAGCGGAAGGGGAGGACACCGCGCTCTCGCAGCGTGATGATCATCTCCAGAGCGAGCTCGGGGCGCGTCCGGAATGCGGTCTCCGCCGGGATGCCGCACGCCTCGCGTCGCGGGCGGAACACCTCGCCGAACCAGCGCTCCGGCAGATAAAGGCGTCGGTCAACCAGGGTGTAGCCGCGGGCGCGGGCGTAGCAAGCCACGACGCTGGCCTGGCAGTTGGCCACCTTACCCAGCGCCCCACACCACTGGCGGGCGACGCCAACGGAACACTCGCCCTGCTTGGGGAAGTCGCAGCCATCCACGATGAGCACGCCCGTCTCAGGGGCGCCCAGCGTCTCAGCGACCAGCGCTTGATGCCGTTGGAGCACGGCGTCGTCGTCCCAAGCGCCGGCGCCGATGAACTGCTGGAGCGCCTGGACGTTGCCGTTCTCCAGTGCTAGCGCCATCGGCTCGATGGACTTCCGCTGCAGATCGAGCAGCTGCCCCGCCAGATATTGCTTGGCCCAGCGGCGCTGCTCGGCCCGGCGGAACAGCGGGGCGAACTCGGCGTGATACGCAGCGAGTTGCCCGGCGAGGCCGACGAGGTCGCGGGGTGCCAGGTTATCACCAGGCGGACGCCCCGACGGCGGGGGCAGCGTGGCGCGGGTGCATTCAAACGCAGACATCGCACACCTCCTGCTCTCCCGTAACGACGAGCTGTTGTCCGGGTACAGCAAAGGGGCGCGGCTACGTTGCCGCTGGTGGCGGCTTGCGGTAAGAAGGTGACATCGACGGCCGGGTCGTTTGCTATACTCGGCCCATGTGTGAGCACGTGCACCCCTACGCGACCTCGGCGATCCCGTTCCTGTGGATCTGCGGCCCCTCCGGCGTCGGGAAGTCGTCGGTGGGGTGGGAGGTCTTCACCCAGGTCCGGGCGGCGGGCGTGACGGCGGCGTACCTGGATACCGACCAGATCGGTTTCCTCCGGCCGGAGCCCCAGGGCGACCCGGACCACTACGCGCTCCGGTCGCGGAACCTGGCGGCGCTGTGGCCGAACTTCCGGGAGGCGGGGGCGGGGGCGATGATCGTGTCGGGCATCCTGGAGACGCCGGACGGCGTGCGGCTGTTCACGGCGGCGGTGCCCGGGGCGTCCGTGACGGTCGTCCGGTTGCGGGCGACGCCCGAGACGCTGCGGGCGCGGATCTTCCGGCGCGGGCGGGGCGGGGGGCCGCGGCTTCCCGGCGACCAGGAGCTGCACGGGGCGACCGCGGCGCGGCTGACGGCGCACTGGGAGGAGTCGGTGGCGGCGACGGCGACGCTGGAGCGGCACCGGATCGGGAACGTGTGCATCGATACGGACGGCCGTTCGGTCCAGGACGTCGCCCGGGCGATTTTGGCGCAGGCGCCGGGGTGGCCGATCCTCCTGGGATCGTCGCGGGGGTGACGCGCCGGGTTGATATGGCCGGGCATGTTCCCGTATCGATCGACGGCGCGTCATGGCACCGTGAAATCCACGAAGAGTACTGGCATGACAACGCAGCTTCAGCGTACGGATGCCGGTCCGTGCGCACATTCTACCGCCTCTGCGACCGACGGATTTTGTGCTCTCGCTGGCCTTCCCGGGCGCAGAACCACGTGCTGAGGACGAAGTCACGTTGTCATGCTAGTCGTAGCCTGCTTTCATATATGGGTGCTCCCGGGCTACCCGGGTCAACGTCTCGGGGTGCTCGACCCGGCCGGCGGGGCGGCAATTGCGCCCCACCATGCCGACCCTCGCGTCGCCGAGATCCTCGCGGAACGCCTCAGCGAGCCCCTGGAGTCTCCGCACGACAGCGGGGTGCTGGTCGCTCAGGTCGTGCGTCTCGCCCACGTCCGCTTGCAGATCGAAGAGGAGTGGATCGTCGAGGTGCAGCTTCCAGCGCCCGGAACGCACCGCACCGAGCTCGCTACCGCGGTAGAAACCGAAGGCGTCGTAGGGGCTCGTGGCCTCCAGCGCCCCGAACAGTAGCGGCACAATGTCCCCACCATCGATCGGGCGCCCGGCCTCCAGCACGGCACCCGTGAGCCGCGCGATGGTCGGCAGGAAGTCCATGGCCGTGACGATCTCCCGGCAGGTGCCACCGGCCGCGATCGCCCCCGGCCAGCGGGCGATGCAGGGCTCGCGCATACCACCCTCCCAGGTGGTGCCTTTCGTGCCACGGAGGGGCGCGTTGCTCCCCCCGTCACGCCCGTTCGAGCCGTTGTCCGAGGTGAAGATCACCAGCGTCCGGTCGTCGATCCCGAGCTCCGCCAGCGTGTCGAGCAGGGTCCCGACGCTGTGGTCGAGCTGCTCGACGGCCGCGCCGTACGGGCCGTTCCGGGACCGGGCGAGGAAGTTGTACGGCGCGTAGATCGGTTCATGCACGTACATGTGGGCGAAATACAGGAAGAACGGTCGGTCCCGGTGTTGCTCGATGAACCCCACCGCTTCCCGGGTGTAGTGGTCGGTGAGGGAGGCTTGATTGGGATCGATCGCGACGACGTCGTCGTCGCGCATGAGCGGCAGCAGGGGGAAGCCGTACCGGTCGTTCGCGGGGTGCTCGGGGAGCATGTCGTTGCTGTAGGGCAGGCCGAAGTAGCTGTCGAAGCCGAAGCGCCTCGGCAGGAACGGCGGCTGGTCCCCGAGGTGCCACTTCCCGATGATCTTCGTGCCGTACCCCTCGGCCTTCAGCAGGCCGGCGATGGTCACCTCGTCGGGGTGCAGGCCGATAGGGTCGCCCGGGAAGAGCACGGGATGGCCGTGCCCCTCCGCCAGGCCGACGCGCCGCGGGTAGCAGCCGGTCAGCAGGGCCGCGCGGGACGGCGAGCACAAGGGGGCGGCGACATAGAAGTCGGTGAAGCGCATCCCTTCGGCCGCCATGCGGTCGAGCCGCGGCGTCCGATTCCGGTCCGAGCCGTAGCAGCCCAGGTCGCCGTACCCAAGATCGTCGCAGAGGATGATGATGACGTTAGGCTTCTGCTCCGTTCGCGGCCTCATCGGCACCCCTTTCCCCGGCTTCGATCGGGGCAGCAACCTGCCCCTGTCACGCCCCCGGCCGGTGGTCGGGGCAGTGCGAGGTATCCTGCGGCCGCGACCGGGCGCCTCGGCAAGGAGCCCGCCCGCCCGTGCGACAGGCGCGTCCGGCAGTGCCATGGCACGGGCGGACGCCGACCGTTCGCCTGGCGGGTGGTCACGCCCGTCCAGGCCACGCCGGCTGCAGTGCGCGCCGATGGCGGTTCGCTCCGCGAGGGCCAGAGCCGGGGACGCGGGGCTCGAGTCCGGCGGTTGTCCGCCGATGCGAGATGCCTCGTGCCCCCCCTGGCCGCCGGGTCTGCCCCCTCGTCCC
>JAUJNC010000321.1 GCA_030446525.1 Armatimonadaceae bacterium | reverse complement strand
ACGCCTTCCCCCCGGAGGACTGGCGCTCCGCCTCGCCCGGGCCATTGTAGACGAAGACGGCCTTCACGGGCCGGTTGAGGTACTCGTCGGTGTCCGGGCCGTCGCGCCCGTCGATGTACGCCTGCGGCGGCGTCTCGCGGAAGATGGCACGGTGCAGGCGGTACATGCCGCCCAGGTTCGGGCTGCGCGTGCCGTTGCGCATCTTCCCCGGCGTGCACTACTCGATGGGTGGCCTGTGGGTGAACAACGGTCTGGACGAGTCGGCGCCCAGGCACATGACCAACATCCCCGGCCTGTTCGCTGTCGGCGAATGCGACTACCAGTACCACGGCGCGAACCGCCTGGGGGCGAACTCCTTGCTGTCGTGCCTGACCTCGGGCCAGCTCGTCGGGCCGAGCGTGTGCGCCTACGCGGACGGCCTGCAAACGCATCCGGACGGGACCGACCCCGAATTCGGGGCCCAGGTGCGCGCGCAGACCGAGCGCTACGAGCGCCTCAAAGCCATGGACGGCGACGAGAACCCGTTCGCGCTGTGGCACGAGATGGGCACGCTGATGACGGAGAACATGACCGTCGTGCGCTACAACGACCGGCTCCAGCACACGCTGGGCAAGCTCGACGAGATGATGGAGCGGTACCAGCGGATCGGGGTGTCCGACACGGCGGGCTGGACCAACCAGGTCGTCCCGTTCACGCGCCAGCTGTGGAACATGCTGATCCTGGCCCGCGTGATGACCAAGGGCGCGCTGCAGCGCGACGAGTCGCGCGGCGCGCACTACAAGCCGGATTTCCCGGAGCGCGACGACGCGAACTTCCTGAAGACCACGGTCGCCGAGCACACGCCGGGCGGCCCGCGCCTGTGGTACGAAGCCGTGGACATCTCGCAGGTCAAGCCGCGCCTGCGCAAGTACACGACCGAAACGGCCGCCACGGCAGCGCCCGCGGCCGTGACCGCCGGTCGCGACGGGCGCAACGGCCATGCCGGCGGGCACGTGGACGCCGCCGTGGGCACCGCCGTGGCCGGCGAGGACACCCTGACGGGCGGCCTCACGCCGGACGACGCGCTGTCCACCGCGCCCGCAGGCTCGTACCCGCGCGACGCCGGCACGGGTCCGGGAAGCGAAACCTCCAAGACCGCGCCGAACATGGCGGACCTGGAGCCAGGCAAGGGCGGGGCGAATTAGCCCGCCGGAAACAACGACAATGATACCACTACCAATGATAACCGGCGCCACCGCCGGCTCCCCGGAACTGACGGAGCGCGATGTCGCCGCCAGCGGCATGACAGAGCAGGGCGCTCGGGCGGCCATGGCAAACGAGACGATCCAGGTGCGCGTCAAGCGACAGAAGGACCCCGACTCCGCGCCGTATTGGGAAGAGTTTGACGTCCCGTATAAGCCGCGCATGAACGTGATCTCCGTGCTGATGGAGATACAACGCAACCCCGCAACCCGTGACGGCAGGAAGGTCGCGCCGATCGCGTGGGAGCAGGCGTGCCTGGAAGAGGTGTGCGGCAGCTGCACCATGCTGATCAACGGCAAGGTGCGGCAAAGCTGCTCCGCGCTGATCGACAAGGTGGCGCCGCGGGCGGACGGGGTGCACAAGCTGGTTCTCGAGCCGATGAGCAAGTTCCCGGTCGTGCGCGACCTGTGCGTGGACCGCTCGCGCATGTTCGAGAACCTGAAGAAGATCCAGGGCTGGATCCCTATCGACGGCACCTACGACCTGGGCCCCGGACCGCGCATGAGCCAGAAGGAGCAGCAGCTCGCCTACGACTTTTCGCGCTGCATCACGTGCGGCTCCTGTCTGGAGGCGTGCCCGCAGGTCAACGAGCGCTCCAACTTCATCGGCCCGGCGGCCCTCGGGCAGGTGCGCCTGTTCAACTCGCACCCGACCGGCAAGCTGAATGCCGACGAGCGTTTGGAGGCGATCAGCGGCGCGGACGGCATCACCAGCTGCGGCAACGCCCAGAACTGCGTCCAGGTCTGCCCCAAGGAGATCCCGCTCACCCGCGCCATCGCCGAGCTGCACCGCGACACCACGGTCTACCGCATCAAGAAGTGGCTGGGCAGGTAAGGGCCTCGCCGGGCCGGTGAACCGCTTCGGCAGACGGGTCGTTCACCGGCCCGGCGATCCCCGGCCTTCGGCCCAGGGCTGCGTGTCCGTGCGCAGGGTCTCCCCGGAGGCGGCGGCTTTGTCGATCAGGATACCCAGGTGGTGGTCCTGCGAGGCCTCGGCGAGGCTGTAGAAGGCGGGGCCGCCCTGGACGTAAGCGGCCATCTTCTCCAGACAGGTCGCCACCGCGATCTCGTCGTCGCTCAAGCGGCCCGGCGCGAACGGGTTCCGGTACGCCCACTCCCCGCCGGCCAGGATCCCCTGATGGTGGTAGCCCTCCAGGTTCCCGTTCTCGCCCGCATCCTGCCGCAGCAGGTCGAACGTGATCGGCGTCCGGAAGTCCTCGAGATACCGGACCCGCGTGTCGTTGATCTCGCCCCGCTCGCCGCGTACCAGAACGCGCGGCGAGCGTATCCAGGAGAAGTACTGGTCCCCCGTGAAGTCGAACACGCCCAGCCGGTCGCCCCAGTCGAGCCAGGCGATGGTCTGCGGCGAGCTCGCGCGCTTTTCTTCCCCGGGAGGGCCTTTGCGGTCCGGCCCGGCGACGAGGGGCGACGCGAAGCGGCACGCCCGGATCGCCGCGTTCTCGAAGGTGACGTCCAGCAGCTTCCGGATCAGGCCGACGCCGTGATACCCGTGCGCCGCGGAGACCTGGGCCTGGCTCACCTGCCCCAGCCTGCCCGAACGCGCGATCGCGATCCGGGCCGCGTGCAGCGGCTGGAAAGCGTACTGCTCGGCCACCTGGATCTTCGCCCCCGGCCCGACGCGCTCGTGCAGGGCGGCCATCCCGTCCCTGTCGGAGGCGGGCGGCGTCTCGGACAGAACCGGGACGCCCCGTTCCGTCAGCTCGATAACGAGCTCGGGGTTGACGGACCGGGGGACCGACGTCACGACGAAGGCCGGCCCGGTCCGGAGCAGCTCCTCCAGTGTGCGGCAGGCGGCGACGCCCCACCGCTCCTCCAACCTTCGCCCCTTGGCCTCGTCGCGCACGAGCACGCCGCCGACCGCAAAGCGCTCCGGAAGCTCGCGGGCGATGCGCAGAAAAAACTCCGCGCGCCAGCCGCCGCCGACAATGCCGAACGAGATCGGGTTCATGATGTGCTCATAGTGTGACTCGTGAACGTCCGGATGCCCGGAAACCTTTCCGCCTGAGCTGGCCTCCCACGCCGCCCCCGACCACAGTGGCAGATAGTAGACCTCTTGCAAAAGTGGCTTTACCATGATGAAATGGAGGCAAAGCGATC
>JAUJNC010000320.1 GCA_030446525.1 Armatimonadaceae bacterium | reverse complement strand
CCGCAGGCGGTGGTACTGGCCACGGCGCTCGTCGCGCCGCGTGACCCGACGGGCGTCAGCGCGGCGCCCCGCCGGGGTAGCGCAAGAGATGGGCTCTGGGCCGGCGACTCCCTCCGGTGCCAGCGGCGCGGGTTCGACCGTCGGCAGGCGGCGATCATGCTGCCCCAGCTCCACTTCGACCGCCTGCCGCACGTTCGCCAGCACGTGCCAGCGGTCGGCGACTTGGGTCGCCGTGGGTGCGCCTTGAGCCGCCCCGGCGGCGTAGCCCTCAGCCCGGTCACGCGCGATGACCCTGACGGACGGACGCTCGGCCAGCCACGCGGTGACCGCCTGGGACGACCGATCGGGCAAGAGGGCGATCGGGCGCCGGCGCTCCAGGTCCACGATGATCGTGCCGTACGCCCGCCCCTTGCGTTGCGCCCAGCCATCCACGCCGACGACGGTGGGCGGCGGGACAGTGGGGGGCGGCAGGCGCCGCAGGCGGCGGAGGACGGTGTTGCGGCTGGTGGGCAGGCCCTGCCGGGTGAGGAGCCGAGCGCCGGCCGCCCCGCCGAGCGCGAGACCGGTGTCAGCCTGGGCGTGGGCCAGCCGAGGCGTGGCGCGGGCATAGGGTGGGGCGACAGCGGGCAGGCGTTCGGTGAAGGTGCGCCGCTGGCAGGACGGTCGATCACAGAAGAATCGGCGCACGTGCAGGTGGAGTCGCACCGGCGTGCTGGCCCAGGGCAGGTCGGCCAGGGTGCGGCGATAGCCGCTGTGCACGCGCGTCGCCGGGTGGGCACATGCGGGGCAGGCGGCCGCCGGGGCGGTCGCCGCCAGCACCACGGTGATGCCCCAGGCATCCCCGTCGATCGTCTCTAGCCGCAGGTGCTCCGATGGTGGGAGGAGGCCGGGCGGCAAGTCGGTCAGCATAGTGGTCGAAGCCTTTCGGATAGGCGGGCAACGCTCCATACCACGGTTATAGCGCACGCCCAGGCGAGGGCACCAAATCACGCAAAGTGGCCAAGAGCCTCTTCTCCTACTGGCCGCTGATCTACCAGGCCTACCTGAGCCTGACGCGCTGGGACATGATCAGCCCGGTGAAGACATTTGTCGGGCTGGACAACTACCAATTCATGTTCGCGGGGCCGGGCTTCCGCCAGGTCCTGCTCAACACCGGCTATTTCACCGGCGCGGTGCTCATCGGCAGCCTCGTCCTCGGCCTGGCGCTGGCCCTGCTGCTGAACCAGCGGCTCCGCGGGCGGAACGTGGTGCGGGCGATCGTCTTCGCGCCCTTCGTCCTCAGTGGCGCCGCGATCGGCCTCGTCTGGGCCTACATCTTCGACCCGGTCTACGGCCTGCTGCGCGTGGTGCTGGGGTGGTTCGGCGTCGGCTCGCCCGACTGGCTGGTGAGCACGACCTGGGCGATGCCGGCGGTGATCATCGTCTACCTCTGGAAGAACGCCGGCTATAGCGCGATCATCTACCTCGCCGGGTTGCAGAACATCCCGCGCGAACTTTACGACGCCGCCAAGGTGGACGGCGCGACCGACTGGCAGGCCTTCTGGCGGGTCACGCTGCCGCAACTGTCGCCGGTCACCTTCTTCCTGACGGTGACGACGATCCTCTTCTCGATCCAGGCGTTCGACATCATCGCCGTGATGACCGAGGGCGGGCCGGTCAACGCCACCTCGACGCTGATCTGGTACCTCTACGAGCAGGGGTTCATCGCCTTCCGCGCCGGCCTCGCCGCCGCCGCGGGGATGGTCCTGTTCGTCCTGATGCTCGCGGTCACGCTGGTGCAGGTGCTCGTCGTGCAGCGCCGGGTCCATTACAGTTGAGGGGACGGGGATGGAGATCACACTGAGGAAGGCCGCCGGGAAGGCCGCGCCTCGGGCGAACTGGCGCGCCTCCGGCGCCGCGCTCGCCAAATACGCGCTGCTGATCCTGGTCGGGGCGGTCTTCTTCCTGCCGGTGTTCTGGATGGCGAGCGCCTCGCTCAAGGACTTGCAGGCGATCTACACCTTCCCGCCGCGGTGGATCCCCACCGATCCGCAGTGGTCGAACTACGCGGCCGCCTGGAACGCCGCGCCGTTCGGGCGCTTCTACCTCAACACCATCATCACCACGGTCGTCGGCGTCGGCGCCGAGCTGCTGCTCGGGACGCTGACCGCCTACGCGTTCGTCTTCCTGCCCTTCCCGCGCAAGGATCTGCTCTTCCTGGTCCTGCTCGCGGCGTTGATGGTGCCGATCCAGGTCACGATGCTGCCCAACTACCTGACCATCGCCAACCTGGGCTGGCTGAACACCTACCAGGGCATCATCGTGCCGGGCGCGTCGGTCGCCTTCGGCACCTTCCTCTTCCGGCAGCACTTCCTCACGCTGCCCCGGGAGATCATGGAGGCGGCGCGGCTGGAGGGGGCGGGGCACCTGCAACTGCTGTGGCGGATCGTCCTCCCGCTCTCGCGGCCGGTCTTCGTCACGGTAGGGCTGATCGCGCTGGTCAACAAGTGGAACGACTTCCTCTGGCCGCTGATCGTCACCAACCGCATCAACATGCGGGTCCTGCCGGTCGGCCTGGCGTACCTGTACGACCAGGAGGGGAACAGCCAGTGGGGGATCATCATGGCGGCTACGATCTTCGTCGTGCTGCCGATCATGGTGATCTTCGCCTGGGCGCAGCGCCACATCATCTCGGGCCTGACGGCGGGCGCGACGACGGGCTGACGGAGTGTGGGCGCGGCAGCGCGGGAGGCCGCGTGGATAGACAGGCCGGCGCGCGGGGCGTCGGCACGGGGGCAACGGAGGAGAGGTCACGATGGGACGGATTACACGGCGCAGGTTCATCTTCCTGTCGGGCGGCGCGGCGGGCGCGCTGGCGCTGGCGGCCTGCGGCAGCAGCGACGGCGGCGGGGGCGGGAACGCGGGCGTCCAGCAGCCGCAGAGCACCGGGACGGCCGCCCAGGCGGCCCAGGGGCGCACCCGCGTCGTCTTCTGGTCGTCCTGGGGCGGCAAGAACGGCGAGGCACTGACCAAGCTGGTCAACGATTTCAACGCCGCGCAGCAGGGCATCTTCATCGAGAACCAGTTCCAGGGCACCTACGAGGAGACCGCGCAGAAGCTGGCCGCGGCGATGGCCGCGCGCCAGGTGCCCGACATGGTGTCCCTGTCCGAGGTGACCTGGAACAAGTTCTCGATGAACAAGTCCCTGCAATCGCTGGACGATTACTTCAAGAAGGTGGGGCTGGACCCGCAGGACTACGTCGAGTCGCTGATCAACGAGGGGACGCGGCAGGGCAAGGTCTGGTGGGTGCCGTTCGCGCGCAGCACGCCGCTCTTCTACTACAACCGCACCCTCTTCAAAGAGGCCGGGCTGCCGGACCGCGGCC
>JAUJNC010000319.1 GCA_030446525.1 Armatimonadaceae bacterium | reverse complement strand
GTGTCGTCGGCCAGAACCACCGCGTCGAGCACCTGGTCGAAGAGGGCATGGTAATGCTCCTCGCTTTGTCGCAGCGCCTCCTCCGCACGCTTGCGGCCGGTGATGTCGCGTGTGAACGCCCCCAGGCCACCCGGATACGGGTGCAGCGAAAACTCGACCCAGGTGTTCTCGTGTGGGCAGAAGTGCTCAAAGACCACCGCCCGCCCGGTTCCCATCGCTTCCAGGTACCTCTGGTGGAACGGCGAGCCGACCGCCTCCGGGTACTCCTCCCAGCAGACCTTGCCCAACAGTTCCTCACGGGAACGGCCCAGTATCTGCTCGGCCCGGCGGTTCAGATACACGTAGCGCCACTGGCGGTCGAACGCCTGGAACCCGTCGGGCAGGCTTTCCAACACGGTGTCCGAAAGATAAGGCCGTTGCATCACCACGACGTAGTACCCATGATTCCCGTGCTTTGCGCTCCCAAGCTCACTCGACGCAGACTACCAGAAGACACACGTCATCGCGAACGCCGCCGGCCGTCGCGACTGCTTCTACCCCTGCCATAACCTGCGCCGTGATCTCCTGTGCGGAGGTTGCGTCCTTGACGCTTTCCCGGAACACGGATAGGACGCCAGAGATGCCCAGCAGGTCTTTGCGGTTGGGCCCCGCCTCCGTCAACCCGTCGGTGAACAGGCCGATGACGTCCCCCGATGCAAGCGGCACCGCCTGCTCGACATAGCTCGCGCTGGGGAAGCCGCCCAGCACGGGCCCGGTGGGCCCCAGTTCTTCCACGTCGCCGGTCGCTTTGCGCAGAATCAGCCCCGGCTCCTGACCACAGGAGACATAGGTGAGCGTGCGGGCATTGGCATCGTAGGTGCCGACGAATAGCGTGGCAAAGCCCGTCAAGAGGTCATGATCCACCAGCATCGCGTTCAGGCGTGTAACCGCCTCGGCTATGGTGGCCTGCCGGTCATAGAGAAGCGTACGCAGCATATGTCTCACCGTCGCGACCTGGGAAGCGGCGGCCAGCCCTTTGCCGGAGAGGTCGGCGACCACGAACACGAAGCAGCCCTTCTCCAGCGCAAATACATCGAAGAAGTCGCCCCCGATCTCCGCCTCGTCCAGGGCTGGCTGGTAGTAATCGGCCACGTCCAGCCCCGGTATCTTGCCCGGCAGCGCGGGCCGCAGCGCTTCCTGCAGCCGCTCCGCGATATTGTGCTCCCGCTCCCGGATCCGCGCCGCCTCCATCGCCGCCCGTGTCTGCGCCGCCACCGCCTCGACCAGCCTGACCTCCTGTTGGGTCCACTGCCGCGGCGTCTCCGCCGTCGCGACGCTCAGCGAAGCCACCAGGCGCCCCCCTTCGAACAGGCCCACGCCCATCCCGGCCCGGAGGCCAAGACCTTCGAGTATCCGGGCAGCCGTCGGCGAGAGATGGGCATCCGCGCGCACGTCGCGGATGACCAACGGCGCGTCGGGCGCGTACAGTCCCTGCGGGTCCAGGTCGAACCCGGAGATGCGGTACTCGCCGCAAAGCGAGGGCAGGTCAGAGCGGTGCCAGTCTGCTCCGACCACAACCCGGTCCCGCGCCAGGTCATATCGAGCAAAGTAGCAACGATCCACGGCGAGCGCTTCGCCCAGCGCGGTCATCGCCGCATCCTGGATCATTGCCGGATCGGTGGAACCGCGGAGGGCAGCACCGATCCGGTTGAGCAGGGCTTCCTGCTCGGCACGGGTTTGCAGTTCCTGCTCCGAACGCTTACGCTCCGTAATATCCATGGCCATGCCCACCATCTGCACGGGCCGACCAGCCTCGTCGCGGAAGACGCTGCCCTCGCCGGCGACCCAGTGGATGGCGCCATCCGGATAGAGGACGCGGTATTCCGTGGCGAATTCTTTGCCCGATCCCAATGCCTCTTGGATGCGGGAGGTAACATTCTCGCGGTCGTCCGGATGGATAATGCCCAGGAAGGTTTCGAACTTGCCGTCGAACGTGCCGGGCGCAACGCCGTGGATCGGTTCCAGTTGACCGGACCAGCGCAGTTCACCGGCCTGGACGTTCCACTGCCAGATGCCCATGCGCGCGGCATCCAGAGCCAGACGAAGATGCGCCTCTCTTTCTTTGAGCGCTTCCTCGGCGTGCCTGCGCTGGAGGAACTCCCCCATCTGGCTGCCGATGCCCTCGACTACTTGCAGCAGTTCGGTGTCAGGCGGGCGTGTCTCGCGGATGAAGAACTCAATAACCCCCTGCACTTCGTTGCCGGAGCGGATGGGGAATCCCAAGGCAGTGTGCAGCCCCTGCGCGTGGGCGGCATGGCAGCGCGGGAAGTTCGGCAGCGCGAGTACATCCGGTTCCCAGACCGCTTGCCCGCTGGCCCAGACCCGGCCGGGCAAGCCAATGCCCGGAGCGAAGACCGCCGCGTACGTCGCGGCCCCGAACTCGGCGTCATTGGTGACGGTGCTATGCCAGAGCGTTTCGCACCGGAGCACCTGCTGCTGCGCATCGATCCGCCAAAACGCGCCCACCTCCCAATCCATCGCCTGGCCGATGGCGGCGAGCACCTGTTGCGCCATTTCATTGACCGCGGTGACCTCCGCGATCACCCGACTGACCGCGTACTGCACTGCCAGGCGGCGCTCGGCCTGTCGGCGCTCGGTGATGTCCCGGACGAACCCGGTGAACAGTGGGGGGCCATCCGAGGGCAGGCGGGTGATCGTGAGTTCTACCGGTAACTGTCTCCCGTCGGCACGGATCGCATCGATCTCCAGGCGCGTGCCCAGCAGGGGGCCTTCGCCTGTCGCCAGATAATGCGCGAGACCCGCCCGGTGCCGGTCACGAAGGGAGGAGGGAATGATAAGCTGGGCCATCTCCTGCCCGATGACCTCTTCACGGCGATAGCCAAAGGTCCGCTCGGCTGCCGGATTGAACTCCACCACCTTGCCCTCATGATCCATCGTGATGATGCAATCGAGGGCGGCTTCCACAATGGCGCGGGTGCGTGCCTCGTCGGCGTTCATGGTCCGCTGCGAAACCGGTTGATCGTTTCTGGTGTCATTCATGATAGAATGTCGGGCCGCATTGCAGTCACTCGGTAGATGCCTTGTATCAGACATGACACATGCCGTTTTGGATGCCAGCGCCTGCCCAGCCTGCGTGACGTATCCAAAGAACGGGTATAAGTCGTTTACAAGATTATTGACGGGAAGCGGGTGGTGTCCTGTAGCGGCGCACCAGGATTGAGAGCACCCGCGCTGAACTTATGGGAGCAGTACGGGAAGAACGTAACGACTTCAACTTCGGTTATACCCGAAAACGCCAGCTAATATGAGCTACCGCACATGGCCTTCGTAGGTTCGGCGAAAAATGCGAATCCTCTAACCCGGATCAATATAGGCCGCATTGACGCCGCGCCGGTAACACAGTCCTCGCAGC
>JAUJNC010000011.1 GCA_030446525.1 Armatimonadaceae bacterium | reverse complement strand
CGTCCGTTAAGTAGAGCAGGTGGTGGGCGGGGTGTCAAGGCGAATCCGGGCCCCGCGGCGGAAGCTCACCGGGTGTGCCGCACGGCGGCCTCCCACCCGGCGAGCTTCGCCCGCAGCCTGTCGGCGTCGGCGGCCCGGCTCTGCAGCAGGTCGGTCCGCTCGGCCGGGTCGCGTTCCAGGTCGAACAGGTGCTCCTCGGTCTTGTCGCCCTCGGTTTCGGAAACGTACTTCAGCGAGCCGTCGCGCACGGCGCGCCGCGTGCGGTCCCCGCGCCGCAGGCGCCAGAAGAGCGTGCGCGGCCGGGCCGGGCCCCCGTTTTGGACCTCCCGGAGGATGTCGATGCCGTCGAAGGGGCGCCCCGCCGGCGGCTGCGCCCCGGCGACGCGCGCGATCGAGGCGGTCAGGTCCATGGTGATCCCCGCCCGGTCGGTCACGGCCCCGCGCGGCAGCGCCCCCGGCCAGCGCGCGATGCAGGGCGCCCGGATGCCGCCCTCGAAGGTCGTGCCCTTGCCCCGGGAGAAGGGGGCGTTGCGGGCCCACCGGGCGCCCCCGTTGTCGCTGGTGAAGATCACCAGGGCGTTATCCGCCAGCCCCTCGGCCTCGAGCGCCCGCAGGATCCGGTCGACGCCGCGATCCAGCCGCTCGACCATGGCGGCGTACGTGGCGCGCGCGGGCCGGGGCGATTCGTTGTCCGGCCCCTGGTACGGGTCGTGGGGCGCGGTGAAGGGGACGTACAGGAACAACGGCTTGCTCTTGTCGCGCTCTTTGATCTGGCCGACCGCCTCGTCCGCGATCAGGTCGGTCAGGTAGCCCTTGGCCTGCGCCGGCTGCTCGCCCCGGTACAGCATGTGCTCGCCCTCCGGCTCGGTGTGGCGGAAGTAGTCCACCGCGCCGCCCAGCGGGCCGAAGAAATAGTCGAACCCGTGCCGGTGTGGGTGGAATTTGGGCTCATAGCCCAGGTGCCACTTGCCGGTGATCGCCGTCGCGTAGCCCGCGCCCTTGAGCATCCGGGCCAGCGCGGTTTCGGCGGCCGGCAGCCCCAGGTCGTTCCGGGCGCGCAGACGGACGGCGTCGTCGTAGCGCCCGACGTTGCCGATGCCGATGGCGCACTCCAGCCCCCCCACACGCTGCGGGTAACGGCCGGTGAGCAGGGCGGCGCGGGTGGGGGTGCACTCGGGGGCGCTGGCGTAGAAGTGGGTGAAGCGGACGCCCTGGGCGGCCAGCCCGTCGATCCCCGGGGTCCGGATGTCCGGGCAGCCGTAGACGCCGACATCCCCGTAACCCAGGTCGTCGGCCAGGATGAGCACGATGTGGGGCCGCTGCCGCCTGGCCGCGGCCTGTGTCGGCGTGGCCTCTTGCCGCGCAGCCTTGTTTTTCTCTTCCTGCATGGTGGCTCCTATACCCGCTGTCGCGGATGAGCTGAGAAAACGCGGCCCGCTTCCACTCAGCCCCTCCGCGGCACGGCTTTGTCCTTCAAAAAGCCGTCGGACACCTCTCGGCCTGCATGATTCCCGTCAAATCCATCGTGTCGGTCGGCCTTTTTCCGCTGGAGCAGGTTCCCGAGACGCCGAACTGCTCGTAGCGGATCCGCGTCTTTTTATGCCACTTGGCGTGGCCGTCACAAAAGAGAAGGTTGCCGCCTTCATTGTGGTGAATGTTGTAGCTGTCGTGGTTGAAACGGGTGCCCATCGGGGGGGTACCCTCGACGTTGGGCCGCTCTTGTGCGGTGCGCGTGTAGAAGCTGGCTTCCTGCAGGTAGATGGTGTCCGCGGGGGCGGGGACGGCCGCCATGGACTTGGTTGCGGCGATGCCGTTCAGGTGGTATGAGGTGTTGTAGTCTTTCCGCGGATGGGCGGAGAACAGTAAAGTGCCCCCGTTGGGGGTGGAACCCGGGCACACGTATACCTCGAAGTTTTTGATGTAGGGCTGGATGTCCCGCGCCCAGACGCGCCACGTCAGCGGGTTGCCGCCGTCATACGGGGTCCGGAAGCCGTCCGGCAGGTTGAAGCCGGCGCGGTGATCGGTGTTGCCGGGCAGCACCTCGTCGTAGTCCTGCGCATACATCATCAGGCCGGTGCCGATCTGCTTCATGTTGGACAGACAGGCGGTCTGCCGGGCTTTGGCGCGCGCCTGGGCGAACACGGGAAAAAGGATCGCGGCGAGGATCGCTATTATCGCGATCACGACGAGCAGCTCGATCAGCGTGAAGCTAGGCGGCCGGATGGAACGTCTGCGTTGCATGTTTTTCTCCTCCGTGGAGCGGATCGCAGTGTGCCTCTGGTGAGGCGCCTCATAGGGCCGCGAGCCACTTCTTGAAAAGCGCGGCGTCGCGCGCCGTCTGCTCGAACACCTCGTCCACCGACAGGTCGGCGAAGCTGTTGCTTCCCTGGTACTCGCTGTGCAGCGAGACCGGCCCGTCGAAGCGGATCTGATGCAGGTGCTTCAGCACGTCGGGCCAGGGCGTGTTGCCCTCCTCGAGGGGACACCAGACCGCGCCGTGGCGCCGGGCGCCGGCGTAGTGCCTGGGCCTGCGGTCCTCCCACCGGAAGTCCTTGACCGCCAGCATCGTGATGCGGTCCTGCAGCAGGTCCATGCCCATCAGCCAGCCGTGGCTGCCGCCCTCGACCACGGCGTGGGCGGGGTCGAAGTAAAGGCCGAGCGCGCGCCCGTCGATCTTGTCGAGAACATAGTCGATGTCCCAGAGCGAGGCGCCGAAGTGCTTGGCGGAGTGGTTGTGATAGCCGCCGTGGATGCCGATCTCGCGATTCAGCGCCGCCAGGTCGCGCAGCCTGGCCGCCACCTCCTCGCGCTGCCGGCGCAGCGTGCCGAAGCCGGCGTACAGGTAATAGCCGAGCTTGTAGTGGCGTATGCCCAGCCGCTGCGCCGTGCGCAGGATCTTGGGGGTGTGGGGGTCGCGCGCGTCCGTGATCCCCGTCGTGATCATCCCGATCCGCACGCCCTCCTTTTGGAGCGACTCGGTCGCCCGGGGCAGGTCCTCCTCGACGCGCTCGGGCTCGACGTGCCCCTTGGGCCGCACCGTCAGGTCGATGGCGTCGATCCCGATCGCCCGCAGCCGCCGCGCCACCTCCGGCAGCGGCGGCCCTGCCAGGTGCTTGCTGAAAACCATCAGTTGCATGGGCGTTTCTCCTGAAAGGAAGTTCGGCGCCGGGCGGCGTCATTCCTACCCGCGTGACACGCGTCCGGCGGCGGGCTTCAGGTAGATCACCCAGTCGTCATTGTCCGGCAGGGTGAACGAGCGGGGACCGCCCCCCGCCACGTCCGGTAGCGCGACGTCCTCGCCCGTGCGCGGGTTGTACCGCGACCAGGTCCCAGACGACGTTCGGATAGGCCGCGTACCGGGCGAGGACGTAACGCAGGTAGCGTTCGTCCTGCTCCTGGGTGCCGAACGACCCGTTCCCGAAGACGAGGAAGTTCGCCACCATCCCTCGGGAAGCCATGTAGCGCACGACCTCTTCCAGCTTGCGGTAGTGCGCCAGATCCGCCGTCTCCTTATCCGGATCCGCCGGGGGGACCCGGAAACGCACCTTGTTCATGCCCCGGCGAAGCGAGCCGTCGATCGACGCCTTCCACGTGTCGCCGGCCAGGGCGTTCTGCATCAGCCCGTAGTAGGTGTTGCCGCACATGAAGTGGCGGGCACCGTCGTCCCAGACGAAATGGTAGCGGTGCTTCGCGTCGCGGCGCAGGAAGCCGTGATCCCCCGGCTGCGCGGCGGTGCAGGTAAAGGTCCCGGTTTTGCCGTTCAGCCCCGCGTCATCGGAACGGGTGGTGTACGTCCAGGCGCCTTCGGCAGTGGGCGTGAAACGGACCAGAAAGGCGTTGCCGCCGTTCCAGAACCCCTTCACGGTCTTCTTTATCTGACCCGGCCCCTGGAACGTGGCCGTGACGCCGGTGTCCGCGTACGGATTGCGGTACGTCCCGCTGGCGGTAAGCGCGATCTCGTGGACCGACCACCTGGGGACGTTCGTCGTCTGAGCCGAAACGGCGCTGCTAGCGGGCAACAAGAAAATGCCTCCCAGAACTCCGAACGCGATTGCGCGCAGGACGACCTTCATTTTTCCTCCTCTAGCCCAGGACGGCGCGCAGGGCGGCGGCGAAGCGCGGCACGGCCGTCTCCGCCGGCTCCTGCTCCTCGTACTCGATGGCGATGAATCCGCGGTATCCCGCCGCGTCCAGGATCTGTCGCACCCGCGCATAGTCCACCGGGACGCGCTGGCCCGGCTCGGGGCCGTGGGACTGCGGCTTGGCGTGCGTGGCGACCGCGTGCGGCGCGCAGGCCGCGAACTGCCCGTAGATGTCCCCGGAGAAGTTGCCGAAATCCAGGTTCAGGCCCACGGCGGGGCTGCCGACGGCGTTCAGGATACGCAGCGTCCCCTGTGCCGTCGCCGTCAGGCCTCCGTGGTTCTCCAGCGCGATCCGCACGCCCTGCCGCTCCGCCTCCGGCGCGCACTCCCGGAGACAGGCGACGGCGTTCGCGAATGCTTCCTCCTCGCTCTGGCCCGGATGGACGCGCCCGGCGAAGACCCGCATCGTGGGCGCGCCGAGCACGACCGAATGGGCCAGCCACTCCTGGGCGTGGGCGACATCCTGGCGGCGTTTGTCCGCGTCGGGGTGGGTGAATTCCGAGCGGATGGCGGTGCCGGAGAGGAGGACCCCTTCCCGGTGCGCCCGGAGCTTCAGGTCGTTCAGAAAAGCGCGCTCCGTGGTGGGAAAGTAATAGTTGGTCAGTTCCGCGCCGTCGCAGCCGATCTCGCGGCAGACGCGCAGGAAATCCGGCAGCGTCATCTGCCCGTCCTTAAACGCCTGCCGGTAGGAATAGGCGCAGCAGCTCAGTCGCATAAAGGCTTCTCCTGGGGGTATTTAACGGGCGGCGTGGTGGAACCGGCGGCCGGCCGGGCGCGGAGATCCCGCGGAGCCTTCTCGCCTCCCGGGGCGACGTGCATCGCCTACCGGGGCGACGTCCTCGAAGCGAGCCTGGGCGTTGCCCAAGCGGTACTCGTCTGTGTAGAGCGTGCGCTCGCGCGGCCCTTTCCAGTTTGGGTCGCCCAGGTAGGCGCCCATCTTGAAGTAGGGGCCTTTGTCTTCGTCATTCCACCACGTGCGCCCCGTGTAGTTGATCTTCTGCGCGTAGTCTTCCTTTCCGACCTTCATCCAGAGTCTCAGGAACCCGTCCTTGTCGCCCGTCCACCGGGCGTGCATCACGAAGTCCACCCACTTGCCCTTCATCGGGCCGACGTCACCCAGAGGGAACTCGTCGCACTCGGCATCCTTGACGTCCCCCGCATGCTGGAGATCGTAATGCACCGAACCGGAACCGCTGATGGAGACCTTATGCCCATTCCCCCCACAGGGAAACTTCCCGTTTCGGGGGGAGGGATACGTCGCCAGCTGCATGACGATGGTGAAGTGCTCCCGGTGATCGAAATCGGGCGGCAGGTACATCGACCAGCCGTACCAGTAGGTTTCCCCGATGGCCGTCTTGGCCATCGCCAGCTCGGAGCGTTCGCCCGAGCGATCGACCCAGTGCCGGAACGCCGTGCGCCCGGTCCGGATCGGCGAGGAGATGTTGGTGAGCTTGTTGTGCTCGGGTCCCCCTTTGCTGTTCGCATACTCGACGCCCTTGGCCTCGCGCATGTCTTCCGTGCAGGAATCGATGATGTGGCTCCGCGCGGGCGCGCTGCCCTGCGGCGGAGAACTGTTCTGCGCGGGCGTCCTGCCGGGTGAGAGGGCAAGCAAGACCGGGAGAAAGGAAGCCGCTGCGGCGGCGCGGGGCAGATTAAGTTTCCTGCCACATTTCATGGTTCACCTCTTTCGTCTATCATCTGGTCAGCGCCGCTACCGCCCGGACGTTCTCTCCCACGATGTCCGGGCGCTCCGGCGGGAACATCCCGATCAAGAGGGCGTTGGGGCAGTTTGTGTTCGGAGATGCTCCCGGGCGATGTTTTCATGGCTTTGCGTCCCCTTCGCTTTTGGCGCGGATCTCGAAGACCCAGTCCCGATCGTCCGGCGCTTCGAGCGAGATCGGCCCCGCGCCCGCGTGGTCGGGGAGCGGGGTGTACTCGCCGGTGCGCGGGTCGAAGCGCCGGACGGTGTAGGCCGCCGCCCGGGGGGCCTCGCCCAGGGACAGCGTGCAGGCGCCGCGGTGGCCGCGGACGTAGGCGGCGTATTGCCTGCCCGGCTCGGCCAGCGCCCAGTAGGCGACGCGCGGCGGCCGGCCGCTGCGGTCGCCGACGACGTCCTCGTCGGCGGCTCGCGGAACCGGGGCGGTGAGCAGCTCGTCGTGCGGCTCCAGCTTCCACCATTCCCGCCCGGTGAAAAAGGCGCGGACGTGCTGGACTTCTCGCTCCCAGTCATCGTCTTTGGGCGCGTCCACATCGAACGGGCCGCGGGTGCGGTTGCCGCCGAAGTAGGTCGAGCCGAAGCCCGTCACGAAGTAACCGCCGGCCATCACGATGTCCCAGGTGGCCGCGCGGGTGATCTCGGCGGACGCGCTGTTGGCTTTGTTCACCGTGCCGTCGGGGGCCTCGCGCCGGTAATAGGCGTACTCGGCGTTGACGACCGGCTTGCCCAGGTCGCGGCAGGCGAGGATCGAGCCGTGGAGGTCGTCGTAGGTCTGCATGTAATCGCCGAAGTCGTTCCAGGGCTCGCCGGCGAACGGCTTCAGGTGCTCCGGCCCCCGCCCGTTGGTGTGGACGGCCCGCATCCGGTCGTGCGGGTCCTGCTCCCGCACCTCGGCGCCGATGGCTTCGTAGAGCCGGTGCGCCGCGGCGTCGTCCTTGGTCATGGCCCACTCGCCGGCGATGATGAAGAAGACGGGGAAGGCGCTGTAGCGCGCGACGATGTAGCGGGCGTAGCGCAGGCGCGCAGCGTCGTCGGGGAAATGCTGCCAGCTCTGCCGGCTCTTGCCCTTGTCGGTCCAGGCCAGCACGAGGCCCGCGACCATGCCCTTGCGGGCCAGGTGTTCCAGGCGCGTGTCCACCTCGCGCCAGTAGGCCGGGTTGATGGCCTCCTTCCGCAGGTCCTCGAAGGGCATGCCGCCGTCGTTGCCCCAGTCCGCCTCGCTGAGGAGCATGGAGTGGACGACGTTGAAGCCCTGCGCCGCGCGCACGTCGAGGTAGTGCAGGACGGCCTTGCGGTCGAGTTTCTCCTCGGCGCGGTTCGTGTACAGCGCCCACGCCGTGTCGCCGCACCACCAGAGCGGCGTCCCGTCCTGCCACGCGAAGTGGCGCCCGTGGCCGGGCAGGGCGCGCACGCTCCCCTTGTTTGGGGACGCGACGCACCGGAACGAGCCGCTCCTGCCGTCGAGCCCCCGGTCGGACGAGCGGACGGTCCACTTCCACGTCCCCGCCGCGTCGGGCGAGAAGCGCAGCTTCCAGGTCTCGCCGCCGTCCCAGAACAGCGGGATCGTGCGCGCAGGTCCGCCGTCGGGCCGCTCGAACGTGGCCGACGCCGTGACGGCGGTGTACGGGTTCGGGTGCGCGGCCCCCTGCGCCAGCGCCGTTTCGAAGACGCCCAAGCGCGGCACGTCGGCGGCCTCGGCGGCGGGCATCGCCGCCCCGGCCAGCGTCAAAAGCATAACGAAAAGCCTCCTTGTTAAAACCATCACTTTCCTTTGAGCGTTACCGCGGCACGGGAACGGACCAGATGCACCAGCCAGTCGTCCCCGCCAGAAGGAGAAGAAAGGTCCTGGCCGTTGCTCGTCGTCCCGGCGCCCCGACGATCCGACGTGTTCTGCGCGTTTATCCACTCCACGTGGTAGGTCCCGCCGGGCACCTTCACGTTGACCGTGCCGCCGGTGGGAAGATAAACCAGGTAGCGCTGACCCGGCTCGGCCAGGCAGAAGCCGTTGTCCACCAGGCTCTGGCTCGGGTTCATGCGGTAGAAGGGCAGGGCCTCGAAGAAGTCCCACACCTGCTTGACCACGTCGTGACGCCAGGGTATCCGGTCCGCGAGGTCCAGGCTGCCGCTGAAGCCGGAATCGTTGTTGCCGTTCATGTCCCCGTTGTTGAGGGCGACCGCGGACAGCATGTGCGTCCAGGCGTGCTTGCGCACGGTGGCGGCATCGGCGTTGGCAAAGGGCTGCAGCTTATTGCCCGGCCACAGGGTCTCCTGGGCGAAAACCGGCTTGTCACCGGTGTGGTTCTTGAGGAAGTAGCGGTTCAGCTCGTTGAGATCCGTGATCTCGACCTGCAGCGTGAGGAAAGACGACCAGGGGGCGCTTCGGTAGGGATCATCGCCGTCCTTGTTGTGGACGCCCAGCGGGTGACCGAAGACGTCCCGCGTCTTGATCTCGTTGCCCACACGGTGGATCGCCTCCGGCGACATCCACCCGCGCAGGTTCGGCTCCGGCCCCGCCACGTTCAGCAGGAGGTTCCAGTACGGCCCGAACCGCGCCAGGGTGTAGCGGATATATCGTTTCTGGTCGGCCGGATCGGACGGATTCCCCCGGTTCCCGAAGAAGCCATAGAACGGATACACCAGGATGCGCCGGCGGGCCAGCTCGTCCAGGATCGCCTCCGCCTCGCGATACTGGGCGGCATCGAGCGGCCAGAGCCTTTGAGAACTCTCGCCGTTATAGTGGCTGTGGATCGACAGCGTGTTGTAGCCCTGCTTCTGCGCCCAGTCCAGGAAGGTCTTGCGTTTGTTGCCGTCACCGTCCTTGCCGGGATCATCCCAGGAATAGGACAGGAAGTTATGGCCGACGTGGAAGCTGCGGACCAGGACGTGTTTGCCGCCTTTGTATCCGAACCATCGCGGGTTGGCCTCGTCTTTGGCGAGCATCCCCGGGATCGTCGAGGCGGCGCACCGAAAGGTTCCGGCCGCACCGGGGCTGCCGTCGGAGAAACGCGCCTCGTACTTCCAGGCGCCGATCTGGTCGGGCATGAAGCGGATCTTCCACGTCGCGCTCCCATCGTAGAAGCCCCAGAAGTCGACCGTGGTGGCGTCAGGCCGCGTGTAAGTCACGTCCAAGGTGACGTCGTTGTAGGGATTGCGGTACCGTTTGGCGTTGGTTAGCGCCGCCTCGAAGCGGTCCCATTGTCCCACGCTAGCCGCGGCGGGGGCCGCGAGGCCCGGCCTTGCGGCGAGGCCGGCAAGAAGGCCCCGCTACCCAAAGGCTGGCAAGCACTTTAATTCCCCTCCGCCGCGGCGCGCCCGGCGTCACACCGATGCCCAGGCATTGCTGGTGCGTTAGGCTTCCCCCATCCCCAGCACCGGGAGGCTTTATCCGGCCGGTGGCCCGCGATGCGCGCTCCGTCTGCGGTAGGGCTCAGCCCTTTGCGGTTCTTGTAGTGGTTGAGCGCGATCTCCCACCCGGAAGGATGAAACCGTCGTTTGTTGATGGGACGGGTAGGGGCGGGAGAGGGCGTGTCACCGTTGAGAAGGGTCGCTGTGTATTCGTAGCCTTTCAGAAGGCGGTTGTCCCGGTACGAGTACAGATCTACCCCCTGGTGCCACGCCATTTCGGCTATGTGCGTATAGCCTCCCAGACCGAACTGCACGTGCACCAGATCACGGTACAACTCGGAAGATTGGCCGCCGGGGTTGATCACCTTCGGGATGAGCGTTTTATAGTAGTCGACCGCCTCGTCGAAGCGCGCACGATCGTCCGTGAAGATGGCTATCGCCATCACCGTCTCCGTCGCGGAGGCCGCCCAGTTCTGATTGAAGCCGCTCGTGGGCCGGTCGCCCCTTGTCACGATCGGATAGAACTCCTCGTTGAGCATGCGAACCAGGGGCTGCTCGGCACCCGACGTGGCCCATCCCGCATAGGTGTGTTTGACCAGCTCCGCGCCCCGGCAAAAGAGCGTGCCGTACCATCCGGCGTTGAGCGGCCCGTTTTGCTCGTCCACGATGTCCCGGAGCGTCTCCCCCCACGCCTTCGAGATGGCGATGGCGTTCTTGGCGTAGGCCTCGTCACCCGTCAGGTACCACAGCAGCCCCTGCACCCAGCTGGCCTGAGAATCGGCGTTGATCTCCTCGTATCCGAGGGACGGATTCTCGTTGTTGGTGCCCACGTGAAGCTTGGGCACCGGCTGAGGGGTCCAATCCCGTTTAGCCGCCGAGCTCGCCTTAAGGGCGTTAAAAGCGGACAACCACGGCTCTTGACCGGCCCGGATTTTGTCCCGGACAAACTGGAGCTCCGGGAGGGTACTTACCAACCCCGGATGTACGAACTTACCCGAAGCTGTTGGGGCGGGTGTCTGGGCGAACCCCGGTAGCGGAAGCCCCAGCGCGATAATCGCAAAGGCGCCCGCGAACAGCGTTCTTGAAGCGAAAGCAGCCATGCCGGGCAGCGTCATCCCTTTCCTTGGCGGCGCGCCCCGCCATAGCCGCGGCGCTTTCCCATGACGTTGGAAGGTCAGCCGACGGAAAACGAGCGACGTCATGATTCTCTCCCTTCGGATCTGCAGGAAACGGGTTCCCCGTCTCGCGTAAGACCCTTTGCACCAGAAACAAAGGAAGGGCACGGCGAAGCTGCCGCTTTCCTTGGATGACACGCCGACCAGCCACATAAAGATCGCGCCGGAAACCGGGCCGGCGCTGCCAGGGTGGCCGCGGCAATGACGTATTGGCGCGCCCTGGCGGACTTCCCGCGTGCGCGCCAGGAACGCCACCAGCGCCCCGCCGGTCAAGTACCCCAGATCCAAAGCCAGATAGGCCACCAGTAACAGCCCCGCCAGCCGCACCCCGAACTCCTGTCCGGACTCCACGAAATACGCGGCATGGCTCCTCCTTTGAATGGTCACCAGGTAGACCATCCGTGGGCGTCGTGAACATCAAGCCGGGGCCAAGCGCCGCCCGCTATTCGGAGGGCACGGCGGCGCTTGACGCTCCCGGAGGGACAAGTGCTGCGTTCGTATCAGTCGGTATCCGCCATCGTCCAGATGTTGCCGGGGCTTTTGATCGAGCGGGCGAGGCTGGTCCACTTGGCGTGGCCGTCCATGTACATGATGTTGCACGACTGCTCGTTTATGTTGGTATTGCTGGCACCGGCGCCGGTGTGGCGCCTGCCGTCCGCCTGCCCCACGATCGTGCCGGGATCGTACGGTCCCCTTCCGCCAGACATCGCCCAAGGTGATGTCCCGAATCCGTCGGCGATACCGGCGACCTCGGCCGGCGACGGTATCTCGGCAAACGAGGTTAACGTTCGAAAGGGGCTGCGGAATACCGCGCTCATGCCTTGCGGAGCCTCGAATGAGCTGACGCCATAGTTGTAGTTGCGGTTTCCGACCGGTTGCCCGGTGATACAGTCTTGTTGAGCCGCTGCACCAGTGCCACCCCTGTCACGCCAGAACCGCGGGGGATTGACGTCGGTGTTCCGGGTCATTCGCTGGGTGGTGGCAGAGGGGCAGTCGAAGACTTTTTCGTTCTTGACGTACGGATAAATCAAATCCGACCATCCGAAGGCGTCTGGAGTCCCACACGTACCCAATTCCCCTTGGGGGAACGTATTCGTCATAGTCCTGCCCGTACATCATGATCGCGGTGCCGATCTGCTTCAGGTTGGATAAGCACGCTTGTGCGGGCCTGTTCGCGTGCCCGGGCGAACACGGGAAAAAATATGACGGCGAGGATGGCTATTATGGCTATCACAACGAGAAGCTCGATCAGCGTGAACGCTGATGTGATCAGGGTGAAGCCCCGACGTTTGACGAACGGTGTCATGACGTTCCCTATCTGCGTTGGTTCTGTTGGACGGGCCGGTGCTGCTTCGAAGGCGAAGCGGCAACGGATGCTGTGATTACGATGCGCCCAGGGGCGCTTAGGTCGACCCGCGCACGATCAAGGCCCGCCGGCAGGGTGATCTTCTGCGCCGGCTGCCGGCGGGCGGGATCGGCGCGCAGGGTTTCCTGGCACCAGGGCGCGCCGCCGTGGCGCCGAGATCGGCCATCGGCTGGCGAACCGTCGTCAGCGGCGGCGTCACGTGCAGCGCGAGCGGCGTGTCGTCGAAGCCGACGATGCTCATCCGCTCGGGGATGCCTACCCCGGCCTCGCTGCAGGCGCGGTACGCGCCGCGGGCAATCGCGTCGTTCTCGGCGAAGACGGCCGACGGGGGGTCGGGTAAGGCGAGCAGGCGCCCCATGCCGGTATGCCCCCAGGACTCGTCGTAGAAACCCAGCGCGGCCTTTCACCCCCGCATCGCTCCAGAGCGTCCTCGTAAAGGTCATCGAGCATCGGCGATCAAGGCCGCAAGCCTGCGGAGGCCAAAGCCCCCAGGTACCCCTGACGCCGGCCCGGCGTGCTGGGCGCGTTGAGTTCGCGGCCAGCAGCCCGATCCGCCGGTGGCCGAGCGCGCGACAGGGTGATGCCGGTCCGCGCGGCGGCGGCGTTGCCGAGCACCTGCTTCGACGCTGAATGGTGCTTATGCCGTTGATCGACGACCAGGGGATGCGCTCGTCGCCAGGCGACGATGTCGGCGTTGGTCCGCGGCGAGACAGAGCAGCAGCTCGTCTGCAGGTCGCGGAAGGCCGGCAGTACGCCTGCTTCGGCGCGGCGCGACCAGCCCTACAGGGTTGTTTCGCTGGTTTCGTCGCCCCACGGCCACCTTGATGATATCGTTCAGGACCCTGCTTGGCGAAGGGCCGACCAGAAGCCAGATGGGGTGAAAACGATCTCGATCGCGTCCAGGTGTTGCGGTTCAGCTGCTGCCGGATGGCGCTGGGGTGACAAACGCGCTATCGCTCTGCGCGCTTGCTTTGGCGACGCCTGCGTTTCGTCAGCGATCGCGTAGTCACCGTGGTGATCGACAGCGCATTTCGCCACATCCGGTATCGCCCGCATGCTGGCCCCGCCCCCTGGACGCCCCCGTAGGGGAGGCGGCGTCCAACCAGTTGGAGTGAGCCGTCCTCGGGAAGCAGTATCCAACCGGTTAGATTGGCTATTGTAGCACCCCCGTGGAAACGCTGTCAAGGCCGCCGCGCGACAATCTTTCGCGCAGGTCTCTCGCGCCATGGCGCGCCTTATGCGAACTCTGCCTTAATCAACAACCCGGTTCTGCTCGGCGGCCCGGTAGGCGGCGAACGTACAACGCAGCGTTTCGAGGTTTTCGGCGCCGGTCTGCAGCACGGCCCGGCCGCCGAGCATCGCCTCCGTGCACGCGCGTTCGAAGAGATAAAAGCTGTCGACGTAATCCTGGTACGGGCTGCGGGTCTCGTCGGCTATCACGGTGGCGCCTTCGGCGAGGCGGAAGCGGGACGTGTCGCCGCGCGTCATCGTGCCCTCGTAAAACGCCTCGCCGCGCTCGCCCTCGAGGAGCACGCTGCCGTAGTCCAGGCCGGCCGGCTTGGTGGCGATGTCGATCACGGCGGTGGTCTGTTCGTACTCGAACACGACGTGCGCCAGGCTCTCGCCCGCCACCTCCGGGTGCAGGCGGTGAAGACGGGCGTACACGCGCGCGGGCTCGCCCAGCAGGGCGCGCGTCATGTCCACCAGGTGCACGCCGTATTCCAGAAGGTGGCCGCGGTCGTCCCGCAGCCGGTAGGTCTTCGACGGCGCGCCGGGGTCGTGCTGCTCAAGCCGAAGCAGGCGCGGCGTGCCGAAGAACCCCTCGCCGAGCCGCCGCGTGATCTCTTGGAACCAGGGACGGTGGCGGTGATTCTCGTGGACGACGAACAGCCGCGGGTGGTCCTGCATCGCTGCCGCCAGGGCGCGGGCGTCCTCCCAGTCGTCGCAGAGCGGCTTCTGGCAGATGACGTGCACGCCCGCCTGCTTGGCGAGCAGGCAGTGCTCCGGGTGAAGCCGGGGCGGCGTCAGGATGTCGACGAAGTCCAGGTCTTCTCTGTCCAGCAAAGCGGCCAGATCGCCGTACGTCCGCGCTTCGGGGACGAACTGTGCGCGCCGCTCGTCGGCCCGGGCGAGGTTCTCATCTGCCAACGCCACGATCTCCACCTCCGGGATGCGGCGCCATCCCCGCAGATGGAACTCCGCGATCATCCCGCAGCCGATCAGGCCCCCGCGCAGCTGGGCGGCCATACGCTCTACCACTCCCCTTTGCTGCCGAACTTCTCCCGTGCGGCGGCGCCGAAGGTCGCGGCGGCTTCCTCGATGTTTCGGAGCGTCTCCTCCGTGGTCAGACCGGCGCTGCCGCGCGCGGCCCCGATCACGGTCCGGCACTCGTTGGAATCCATGAAGCGCGCGGCTTCGAGCAGGCGCGGCTCGTCCTCCTTCGGGACGGCCAGGAACCCGTGCTTGTCGGCGTGGAGGAGCTGGCCCGGCTGGATCGTCCGGCCGAAGACCTCGACCGGGCAGTCCCACTGGACCGGCCAGGAGTAGGCGTGGCCCACGCAGAACCGCCGGGCCAGCGCCTTGAAGCCGGCATCCGTCATCTCGTCCACGTCGCGGATCGCGCCGTCGGTGATCGTGCCGACACACCCCAGAGCGCGGTGGGTGTTGGCGCTGACCTCGCCCCAGAACGAGCCGATGACGCGCGGCTTGTCCCGGTCCTGGACGACGACGATCTTGGGGCCGGGCCGGCCGGCGACATACCGGCGGTACTCGCTCCATCCCTGGGGGTTGCCCGTGCGATGCGCCCGGTTGCTGGGCTCGATGACCACGGTCACGGCGTACCCGATCATCGGGCCCATCTGCGGCATGAAATCCCGCGTCTCTTCCAGGTTAAAGGCGTCGCGCGTGCGGTCGTGGCGGGTGATCTGTTCCCAGCCGTTATAGATCGTGGGCGTGTTCCAGCGCTTCAGCTCCAGAAGCTCGCCGTGGCTTAGTTGGTTCTCCATTGGTGCCTTCCTATCCGTGTTTCTCTGTCACGCGCCGTCTCATCAGGTACCGCGTTTGGTTGTGTGTCAGTCGCGCTCTCGCTTGCGAAGATATACCACCCAGTCGCTCGTGTTTGGCAGGGTGAACGAGCGGATGCCGCCGCTCACGTCGGGGAGCGCGGTGTCCTCGCCCGTGCGCGGGTCGTAGCGGCGGGCAACGTAGGTGCCGTCCGCCAGCTCCAGGGAGACGGCGCCGCCGGCGGCGGCATAGAGCACGTACTGCCTGCCGGGCTCCGCCAGCACGTACACGCGGGCGCCGGATCTGACCAGCGCGTTCTGCCCGCCCATCTTCCAGTGCTCGACCCCTTTGGTGGTGAAGAAGTTCACCAGCCGCGTGATATCCTCGTACTCCGGGACGTCGTACCAGTTGGCCGAGAAGTACGGCGCCCCGTCCGGGTACGGGTTCTTGTCGCCCGCCGACCCGTACCCGCCCGCGGCGGCGATGCCCCACATCGTCTGGCGGTGCTTCTCCCGCGTGTACCGGGGGTAGTTCCCCTGGGCGTCTTTGGGCACGCTCCGGTCTTCCGGCTCGCCGATGTAGCCGTACTCGTCGTTGACGACCGGCAGGTCGTGCCCCCAGTTATAGATGATGCTGAAATTGCCCCACTCGTCGCCGCGCCGGAAGGTGCGTCCCTCTTCGGCCGCGCTGCTCGCCTGCCACTCGTCGGCGTCCCGGAGCGTCCGGCCCTGGTTGCGCACACCCAGCTGAACGATCGCGTGCGAGACCCATTTCTGGTCGAAGAACTGGAAGTCGTGGCGCGTCTGCTGGTGAATCGACAGGGCCCGCAAGTACGCCCCTTCGCGGCTCCACGGGTCTTCCTGCCGGGCGATCTCGCCGATCTTGTTCCAGTAGGGGCGGGGTTTCTTGGTGTAGTTCCACTCGTTGGTGATACACCAGAGCACGTTGGGGAACGCGGCATAGCGCGACAGGACATAGCGCACGTACCGGTGATCCTGCTCCTCCGTGCCGTACAGCGCCTCGTCGTTGAAGAAAAGGACGAGATCCGCGAGCATGTCCTTGGAAGCCAGGTAGCGCACGACCTCGTCCAGCTTGCGCCAGTGGGCGAGGTTCAGCCGATCGTGGTCACCGTCCACGAAAGCCGGTGTCGGGGGGTAGTGGACTTTATCGCGCACGCCCCACGGCGGCCAGACGAGCATCCGGATCTTGTTCATCCCCTTGGCCCGGGTGTTGTCGACCGCCGCCTTCCACCGGTCGCCGGCTGCGGCGTTCTGCATCAGGGCGTGTTTACCGTCTGCCCCCACATGAAGAAGCGCGTGCCGTCGTCGAAGACAAAGCTGTACCGGTTTTGGCGTCGCGCCGCAGAAAGCCGTGCGCGCCGGGGGCGGGGGAAGTGCACTGGATCGTGCCGGTCTTGCCGTCCAGCCCGGCATCGGAGGAATGGGTCCGGTACGACCAGGCGCCCGGCGCCGTCGGCGTCCAGCGGACCGTGAACGCGCCGTTCCCGTCCCAGAAACCCGGCACCGTCCTTGAACATTGCCGGGTCCGGTAAAGGTGGTCGTCAAGCATACCTGTGTGTACGGATTAGCGTATCGCCCGCTGGCCGTGAACGCGAACCGTGAACCGACCATTGCGGCACCTCTTTCGCCGCTGCGGCAGCCATACTAATACCCCCTGTGCTGAGCGTAACAAAGAACAACAGAGCGCCGGCTCTTTGTATAAATCTGCGGGGGTTCTCAACCCCTCGGACTTGTTGGCTTGTTCTCATAGTTTATGCTTTTAAGCAGGAGCCATTCCGAGCGTTGTCATGCGTGGAGTTCATCGGCAAGCGCAAGATTCCTCCCTACAAGAGCCCAAGATTCACCGGTGGTATAATGCAGGGATGAAGCTGCCCGATGGAGATCGCACACATCGACCTGGAAAAAATGCAAGAACATGCCGGGTACTTACGCCACGGGAAAGCGGAGCCGGGGAGCCCGGCCGCTTCGAAGCTTTTCTGCTCCCCTCTCCCAGGATTGGGAGAGGGGCGGGGGGTGAGGGCGGGAGAGGGGGCCGGGGGGTGAGTGCCCGCGTCAATCGTCGTCGCGCGCGGACCAGATGTTAGGCTTCATGGATTGGCGTACACCGATGAACTTGCTGTGCCCGTCCAGGAAGGCGACATTCAGCCTTTGTTGATCCCGGCGCGGGTCGCCCGTAGAGTACCTTGAGCCACCGGAATGCTTCTCAGCGCCCACCTGGCCGTAAACAGCGGTTTGGTCTGTGGACCCGGCGCCCCCGGCATTGATGGAAAAGGGCGAGGCGCCGCTGGAGTCGGCGAATGCCGCCACGCTTGCAGGCGCGGGGACTGAAGCCATCGTGCCGTATTTGGAGGTGAAGGGACCCTCGGAACGGCGGGGTTGCTGAAGTTGTTCTGTCCGTAGGTGTAGTCGATATTCTTCCCGGCCGGCGGCTCGTTCGTGGTCGCGTCGTTGGTGTTGGCCGGGCTGCCGCCGATCGTCCGGTAGAGCTAAAGGGCGTGACTTTGGTGTTCAGCACCGCTTTCACCTTGCTGGAGGGGCAGGTGTAGACCCCTTCGTTCTTGATGTAGGGGTAGATCAGGTCGCCCCAGGAGTACTGCGACAGCGTGCCGGATGGTGCCGACATATTGGGGCACGAGCGTCTCGTCGTAGTCCTGGGCGTACATCATGGCGCCGGTGCCGATCTGCTTCATGTTGGACATGCACGACGTCTGCCGTGCTTTCTCTCTTGCCTGTGCGAAGACGGGAAGAGGATGGCGGCGAGGATAGCTATGATGGCGATCACGACGAGCAGGCTCGATCAGCGTGAGGCGGCCCCGCCTGGGACCCCGCTCCGGGGTGGAGGCCGCTTGGTCGAGATGTGTGCGAACGCTGCATGTTTTTCTCCTTAGCAGTGGCTCATTAGTGAACCTCTTTGGATGATAGCATAGCTGTCACGGTTCGACAATCTCTTCGCCCTGTTTTCCAGTAAAATTCCCAGGCGTACAAAGCCTGACCTGGGGGCCACCTAGAACAGGGTCGTGGGCGGTTTTTTGGCCTCGATCACCTTTTTGCGGGCGGCCTCGATATCGGCGACGAGCGAGGCGCGGGCGGCGTCGAAGGCTTCAGCCTGCTGGCGCAGAATGTAGGCGGGGTGCAGGCCGGCGATGGCGTGGCGGGCGAATTTGCTGGGGAAGAACTGGCCCCGTTCCTGGGTCATCTTGAACCCCTTGTGGATGATGGCGTTCGCCGCGGGCGCCCCCAGGCACAGGATCACGAGGGGCTGGATCACGCCCAGCGTGGGCTCCAGCCACAGCGAAAGGCACGTGTTGGCCTCGTCGGCGCGCGGCGGGCGGTTCTTGAGCCGGCCGCCCTCCTCGACCGTGGGCCGGCAGCGGACCACGTTGGTGATGAAGACGTGCTTGCGCAGGATGCCGCACTCGCGCAGACACTCGTCCAGCAGCTTGCCGGCGCGCCCGACAAACGGGCGGCCCGTCTTGTCCTCGGTCTCGCCCGGCCCCTCGCCGACGATCACCAGGGGCGAGGCGGCGTTGCCCTCGCCGAACACGACGTTGGTGCGGTTCTCGTGGAGGTCGCAGGCCACGCACACCGACGCCCTCTCCGCCAGGCTGGCTATCTGTCGTTCCTTTTCCCCTGCTTCCGCCATTGTCTACCTTCTCGCTTTTCTCCTCAGGGTTGCGTGTCCGCGGTCACGGCGCGCCGGGACAGGGCTTTGACGAGCTTCGCATAGACCTGATCGAGCGCTTCCGGCATTACCTTCACGTCGCCGACGACGGGCATGAAGTTCGTGTCGCCGTTCCAGCGGGGGACGACGTGCAGGTGCAGGTGGTCGGCGATGCCGGCCCCGGCGACCTGGCCCAGGTTCATGCCCAGATTGTACCCGTCCGGGCCGGACACGTCACCCAGGACCTCGGTCATCAGGGCGGCCAGCGCCATCATCTCGGCGTTCTCCTCCGCCGTCAGGCCGGCGAGACGGCTGAGGTGGCGGTAGGGGACGACCATCAGGTGGCCGTTGTTGTACGGGAAGGCGTTGAGGATGACGAAGCTGGTCCGGCCGCGGTGGACGATCAGATTCGCCACGTCATCGTTCGCGGCGGGTTTGTCACAGAAGATGCAGCCCCCCGCGGCGGCGCCGCTCTTCTCGCCCCCCGGTGCCTCGATATAGGCCATGCGCCACGGCGCCCACAAGCGTTCCATCCCTGCCCCCGCCTTTCAGTCTACTCGATCGCGCCCGGCGCGTCAAGGTGCAATCGCCGCCCATCGCTTGACAAAAAAAGCGGGGGTGTGCTATCCTGGAGCCGTTTTGGCCTCCCGCCGTTCCCCGGCGGACGAACTGACAAAAACGCACGCTTCCACACGCTCCCGTAGGAGGACCGTATCTTATGGTATTGCCACGGTGGACGAAGGGGACTGCCGCCACGTCGGCGCTGCCCGCGTCCCTCGCCCTGCTGGGTGGGTTTGCCCCCGCGCCCGCGCAGGCTGCCCCCGGGCCTGACCTTCGCATCCTCAGCCCGCGCGCCAACGACGCGCTCGGCTCCGCCAATTTCCTGATCGATGTCTCCTACCAGAGCCGTTCCGGGGTCCTCATAACGGCGGCGGAGGTGTGGGTGGACGGCGTCCGCTGGCTGCGCCGCGATCTGGACAAGGCCGAGGTCCAGAAGCGTGGCGTCCTGTCGTTCGACGTGGACGGCTCCACGCTTTCCCAGGGGGCCCATACCGTCGTGGTGACCGTGTTCGACGCGATCGGCGCGGCGTCGAGCGCCACGGTCAAGATCGTGGCGGGGAACAACGCCGGCGCCTCCTCAGGCGCTCTGGGCGGGCCGCAGATGGCCTTCGTGTCCCCCGGCAACGGCAAGCGGGTGTCGGGTACCATCGAGCTGAACGTGGACGCCAAGGACAAGGGCGGCGCGAACCCGTATGTCACGTTCTTCATCGACAAGGAGTTCAAGACCCTCAAGAACTACCCGCCCTACAGCTACGTTTGGGATACCACCGGCACGGGCAACGGCTGGCACACGGTCGAGGCGATGGCGTACGTGGAAGGGTCGACGCTGACCTCGACCCAGCGGCTGCGCGTTTACGTGGACAACCCGGGCGGCAACACGGCGCGCCTGGACGAGATCCCCGACCTCGCCGCCGCCGCTTCCGCCCCGAAGACCGCCCCCGGCACGGCGAAGCCGCTCGCGATCCCGCTCCCCAAGGCGCCCCGGCCCGGGCCGCTCACGTCCGCGCCCGCGGCGAAGCCGGCGCCGGTCCGCGTGGCGCGCGCGGACTTCGCCCGCCCGGCCCCGGTCCCGTCCGCGGCGCCCGCGGCCAAGACGCCGGCCCCGTCGCGGCTTGCCCCGCCCGCGCCCGCGGCGCCCCACAGCGCCGGGCCGGCGTCCCCCGCCGCGCCGGCCGCGACGGTCTACGGCGTGCGCCCGCTGCCGCTGAAAACGGCGCAAAGGCCGCCCATCCTCTCGGCCGCCTCGGTCGCACCCGCGTTGCGCGTGGCCCCGCAGGTCGATGCGGCACCGGCGCGCTCGCTGCGAACGCCGCGCGCCACGGTGCGCCGCGTCGCGGCCCCGGCGCTGTCATCCGGCAAGGGCGCTGACGGCGCGCTGCAGGTGGCGTTCAACGGCGAGCGCATCGCCTTCGACGTGCCGCCGCGTGTGGAGGCGGGGCTGTCGCTGACGCCGTTCCGCCACCTCTTCGAGCACACGGGCGGGGTGGTGTCGTGGGTCCCCAGCACGCGCATCGTCCGCGCGGTAAACGCCGACCGCGAGATCGTGCTCGCCATCGGCAAGCCTACGGCCCGCGTCAACGGCCAGGCGATCAGCCTCCAGAAGCCGCCGTTCCTGGAGCAAGGGCGCGCCATCGTGCCGCTCTCGTTCATGGGCGAGGCGCTGGACGTGGACATCCAGTACGACCCGGCGACCGGACGGCTCCAGATCACGAGCAAGTGAAAGTCCCCGCCCTCACCCCCTTCCTCTTTCCCCGAGGTGGGAAAGGGCCCACCGAGTTGGGTAAGGGGAAGGGGGTGAGGGCGGGAGAGGGGACGGGGGTGGGGGCTAGGTGGTGGTCGCCGCGGGTTTGCTTTCCGCCTTGGTGTTGGTGGCTGCCGCAGTTTCCGTCTTGGTCTCGGGCTTGGTCTCGGGCTTGGTCTCGGGTTTGGGCTCCGCGCCGCCTTCCTTGGCCGGCGCGGACTTCGCGTAATCGTTGACGTGGAAGCCCGACCCTTTGAACTGGACGCCGACCGGGTACAGAAGCTTTTTGACCGCCTCGCCGCACTTCTCGCAGGCCGAGATGGCGCTGTCGGTGATCCTCTGGAACACCTCGAACCGGTGTCCGCACGATTTGCACTGGTAACCGTACGTGGGCATGGTCTTGATAGCACCTCGCGCAGGTAATTGAATTTCTTTTCGCATTTTACCACGAAATGAACGACACGACATCATCGCCACCCGCGGCGCAGACGCTGCCGACGACCGAGCTGCCCAACCCCCACACCGAGGGGCTGGACCGCTTGCCGACCGAGCAGATGCTCGCCCGCATCAACGACGAGGACCAGGGCGTGGCCGCGGCCGTGCGCAAGGAGCTCGGGCAGATCGCGCGGGCCGTGGACACGATCGCCGACGCGCTCGGGCGCGGGGGCCGGCTCCTTTATGTCGGTGCGGGCACGTCCGGGCGCCTGGGCTGCCTGGACGCCGCCGAGTGCCCGCCCACCTTCGGGGTCCCGCCGGAGATGGTGCGGGGCATCATCGCGGGCGGCGAGGCGGCGCTTTCGCAGTCGGTGGAGGGCGCCGAGGACGACGCCGATGCCGGGGCGCGCGCGATGGACGACGCCGGCGTGGGCCCCGACGATGTCGTCGTGGGGATCTCGGCGTCGGGGGGCGCGCCCTATGTCCGCGCGGCCGTTGCGCGGGCCAGGGCGCGCGGGGCGGCGACGGTGGGGATCGCGAACACGCCCGGGTCGCCGCTGGCGGCCGAGGTCGACACCGCCGTCGTGCCGGTCACCGGGCCGGAGGTGGTGGCGGGATCCACGCGGCTGAAGGCGGGGACGGCCCAGAAGCTGGTTCTGAACCTGCTCTCGACCGGCGCCATGGTCCGCATCGGCAAGACCTACGGCAACCGCATGGTGGACGTGCAGGCCACCAACGCCAAGCTCCAGGCCCGCGCCCGCCGCCTGGTGCAGGAGATCGGCCGGGCCCCGGACGAGCAGGCGGCCGCCGACCTGCTCGGGCGCGCCGGCGGCTCCGTCAAGACGGCCATCGTCATGGCGCGCCGGGGGGTGGACCGGGCCGAGGCGCAGCGGCTGTTGCGCGAGGGCGGGGGGTTCCTCGCCGTCGCCCTGGGCGAGACGCCGCCGGCCGGTAGTGACTAGCGATGGGGGATGCCGTCGCCACTTTGCGGGCGCGGGGGAGCGCCCTGCGCGGACTGTGGTGGGCGGGGCTCGTTTTGGGCGTCACCGGGAGCGTCGCGATCGCGGTGGGCGCCGTGCTGCCGTGGACGCGGCTCACGGTTTTGGGCGTCGATGTCGCCCTGCCCGGCGTCGCCGGCCTGGGCGCGCTGTCACTGTGCTGCGGCGTGCTGGCGCTCTTCTGGGGGCGGCGCCTGCCGCTGCTCGGGGTTCTGCTCGGTCTGGTCGCCCTGGGGATCGGCGCGCACGCCCAGCAGGAAACGGGGCGGGCAGTCAAGGGGCGGCTCCTCGCCCTGCAGCAGGCGCTGGCCCCGGTGAACGATAAGCTCACCCGGGTCGGTTTGCCGCCGATCGAACCGTTCGCCTGGGGGCGGCCCTGGCGGGAGTTCGTGGGCCCGGGGCCGCTGTGGACCTTTTCCGGGGGCGCCCTGCTCGCCGTCGGATCCGCGGCCCTGTTCGCGGGCGCGCGGCTCCAGCGGTCGTGCCCCCACTGCGGGGCGCACTGGTCGCCGGCCCGCGCCGCGCCGGTCGCGTTCTGCCCCGCCTGCGGCAAGCCTGCCGGCCCCCGCGTGTCCTGCCCCGCCTGCCGCGCGCCTGTTCTGCCGGGCGATAGATTCTGCGCCGCCTGCGGCGGCCCCCTCTCCTGTTAGCCCCCTCTCCCTCCGAAGATACTTTGTGGGAACACAGCAACGCGCCGCCGCGTATGTAATACAAAGTACTTTTTTTAACAAAGTTCATGGAGGGGAAACCATTGACAGGGCGTCCTACGCGGCGGGCCTTGCTGCGTCTTGTCTGCACGGCGTTCGGCGCGGGCATGGCGTTGCCTGTGGATGCGCGCTACATCGAGCCGTATGCCCTGGAGATCACGCGCCACGAGGTCCCGCTGCCCGACCTGCCCCCGGCGCTGGACGGCTTGCGGCTGGTCCATCTCACCGATCTGCACCAGGGCCCGGTCACGCCGCGGGAGGTCATCGCCGATGCTCTGCGGGCGACAAAGGCGCTGCGGCCGGACGCGGTGATGATCACCGGCGACTTCGTCCACCGGCACTGGGGCGACGCCTGCCCGCTCGCGCGCCTGCTCGCGGGCCTCGCGCCGCCGCTCGGGGTCTGGGGCTGCCTGGGGAACCACGACTACTCGAGCGCCTCGCGGATCACGTCGGCACTTGCCTCCGGTGGCGTGCGGATGCTGCGCAACGCGGCCGCGCCGCTCGCGCCGGGGCTGTGGGTGGCGGGGATCGAAGACACGCTGCGCGGCAGGCCCGACGCAGGGGCGGCGATGGCCCCGGTACCCCGGGGGGCGGCCGCCGTCTTCCTCACGCACAACCCCGTCGGCGTTTTCGCCTGCGACCGGTATCCGTGGCTGGTGCTCGCCGGGCACACCCACGGCGGGCAGATCCGCATCCCCGGCGTGCCGCCGCGCTTCCCCCCCGGCATGGACGGCTTCCCCTACATCGCCGGATGGGGCGTCTTCGACCGGGCGCGCCTTTACATCAGCCGCGGCGTGGGGATGGGCGGGGTGCCGTTCCGGTTCCGCTGCCGCCCCGAGCTCGCCTGTATCACCCTGCGGCGCGGCGACGGCCCGCCGCGCGCGGCCGGGGGGCTTGCCTCGCGCGCCCTGGACGGGGGCATACGCCTGGCGCGCCGGTGCGAAAAAATGGCCCGGCGCGCAGGCGGAGCCTGAAGCGTCGGGCCGACTTTTAAGAAGGAGTGATTCTCGTGCAGTGAGGAACACTGCAACCTGCGTGCCACAAACGGCGTGGACCCCGTCGCGTCTGTGATCTAGGCGGAAACCGCAGTTTTACCGGCGATCCGCTCGGCCAGGGCCTCGAACGTGGTGACCTGCGCCTCGAGCACGTCGAGCGCCCCGCGCCAGAAACCGGCGTCGTTCAGGTCCACGCCCAGCGGGGCAACCAGGTCCGCCGGCGACCGGGAGCCGCCCGCGGCCAGCATGGCGACGAAGCGCGGCGCGAACGACGCGCCCTCCTGCTGATAGCCGCGCTACAGGGCCACGGCCAGCATCTCGCCGCACGTGAAGGCGTACACGTACAACGGCGAGGCCACGCAGAGACGCACGGACGACCACCACAGGCTGTGGCCCGGTTCCAGGTCGACCGAGTCGCCGAACATCGCCCCGACATGCTCCTGCCAGAGCTGGCCGAAGCGGTCCACGGTCAGCTCGCCCGCCGCGCGCCGTTCGCGGTGGATGGCCTGCTCGAAGCGGTACAGCGCCGCCTGCCGGAAGATGGTCGCGATCGCCTGTTCGATCTGGTGGGCGTACAGCGCCAGCCGTTCCCGGTCGCCGCCCGCGCCCTCCTGCCTGTCGAAGACGAGCATCTCGGCGAACGTCGAAGCCACCTCGGCCATCGGCAGCGTCCCGTGGAACTGGAGGTAGCCCTGGCCGCGCGCCAGGAACGCGTGGACGCCGTGCCCCAGCTCGTGCGCCAGGGTTCGCACGTCGCCCGGCTTGCCCAGATAGTTCAGGAACACGTACGGGTGCGTGTCCGGGGTGATGTACGAGCAGAACGCGCCCCCGCGCTTGCCGGGGCGCGCCTCGGCGTCTATCCAGTCGCCCGCGAAAAAGGCGCCGGCGGCCTCCTGGTAGCCCTTGTCGAACGTGCCGAAGGCGTGGAGGATCGCCTCGCGCGCCGCGCCGTAGGGGAAAGTGGGCTCGTCCTGCAGGAGCGGCGCATAGCGGTCGTAGTGCGCCAGGCGGGGCAGGCCCAGCAGGCGGCGCTTGGCGTGGTAGTAGCGCGCGACCAGGTTGTAGCCCCCCTCGGCGGTCGTGACGACCGTCTCCACGGTTTCCGGCGCCAGCTCGTTGGAAAGGTGGCGCGCCTGCTCCCGGTACGCGTACCCGCGCAGCCGGTCTTCGGTCGCCTTGTCCTGGAGCAGCGTGTTGAAGACATAGCCCAGCGTGCGCGCGTGCGGCTCCAGACCGGACGTGAGCGCGTCCGCCGAGCCTTTGCGGACCGCGCGGTCGGCGTCGTACTGGAGGTCGAGGATCTCGGACAGCGTGAGCGGTTCGTCGCGCCCGTCGAGGCGGAACCGCAGGTTCGCGGTTATCTCCTCGTAGAGCCGCGTAAAGGCGCGCCGCCCGGTATTGGCCTGCTCCTCCAGGATGCGCTCCTCGGCCTCGGAAAGCCGGAACGGGGCGTGGGCGCGCACCGTATCGAGGTAGTGGCCGAAGCGGTCCAGGGCGGCATCACGGCGGAGCTCCGACAGCCGCCCCTCCTCCATCGCCATCAGCTCCAGCTCAAAGAACAAAAGGGGCAGGTTCGCCTCCGTGCTCCGCTCGCGCACCTTCTGGTACAGGGCGCCGTTGGCCTCGCTGGCGTCCGCGGCGAACAAAAGCGAGGCGAACGCGCCCGGTTTGGCGAGCATCTCGTGCAGGTTCTCGTACTCGGCCAGTGCGCCCGCCAGCTCGGGGGCGGTGATCCCGCCCGCCGCGATGCGCCCCTTATACATTTGCGCAAACGCCTCGGCGCGCGCCTTGGCGTCGGCCAGCGTCTCTTCGATGCGCCCATCCTGCGGGTCGTCGAAGAGGTCGCCCAGGTCCCAGCGCGGCGGGGCGGAAGAGATATCGGTCACGATTCGATGCCTCCTTTCGGGCAGCTTGACAGGCCGCCGTGCCTACGGTACAATGCCTGTGGTCGGCGCCACCCCGGCGCGGGGCGTTAGTCGAGCGGTTAAGACACTTGCCTTTCAAGCAAGAAACCACGGGTTCGAATCCCGTACGCCCTACCAACCTCTGGTGACGACCACGGTCCGACTCCCGTACGGGGTATCTCCTTCCCGGCAGGATCGGCACATCCTGCCGGGAAAGCCGTCGAAAGCCCGGTTCAGATCGGCGAGCAGCTCCGTCGAGCCGGAGCTCTCGAGGACGAGGTAGCCCCGGAGGTCGAAGAGGAAGTCGTCCAGCGCGGAAGGCGCTCGCAGTTCCCTCGCCAGCCCTTTGTCGGATGTCAAAGCGCTTCTTCCGCCGCCGTCGCGGCCGGGGCCGCACGCGAGGCCTGGTAATCCGCATGGAGAAAGACGATCTGCCCCTCCTGCACGTCCAGCGACACCCTGCCGGAGAGCACGCCGTCGAGGAGCGCCCGGTCCATCTGGTAGCGCGTCCGGCGCTCCCGGAGCTGCTCCTCCTGCGCCTGCTGCTGCCGGTTCGCCGCCGCTTTGCTCCGGGGGCTGGTTTTCCCCGACCGGGCGCCGCGGCGCGGGACACCCGCGCTCTCCAGGGCCTCCCCCTCGGCCCGGGTGCGCTCCGCCCAGGCGACCACCCGCTCGATATCTTCCTGCGTCGCCCCCCGGGGCCCGCGGCTCCTGAGGAGGGCCTCGACGACGACAGCCGTCTCGCCCGTCCCGCCTGCTCCGGCCTTGGCCTTGCCCCTGGCCGGGCGCCCGGGCTGCCGGGGCGTCCGGGGGCGTCGCGTTTTGGGCGCCCCGTGGGGCGCCGCCGCGTCCCCGTCGGGGCTGGCGGCGATGTCTGCTCCCGGCGCGCGGGATCCGGGGCGGGTGACGTCGTTTCCCGCGTCCATACCGGCCTCGCCAGCCGGCGGGGCGCTCTCTGAATCGGTGTTTCTCTTTCGTGCCATGATTTATACCTGCCTATAGGTTCGTTGGCGGGGGCGGTAATGCCTCCTTGTGAGGCCCGGTGTCGATCCTCGGGCGCTCTTATCGGCGGGGGCTCGGCCTAAAGCCGGCTCCGCTCGCCTTTGTGCCTGCGCCGGTGTTTGCGGTTACGTCCCTTGCGCCGGGACCTGCGTTTCCGGCTCCGCGGCCGCGGGCGGATGTTGTTGGTGGTAGGCCTCCACTCGCGCGGCAGGGTCCTGGCGGTAGTAGCGCCGCAGCACCTCGTAGAGCCGCTCGTGCCGGGCGCGCAGCTGCCGCGGCTTCTCGAAAAAACACTCGGTGGCGACCGCGAAGAACTCGGCGGGGCTCGTCGCCCCGTAGCCGTCCAGGATGTCGGCCTTGCCGTGCTCGCTCTGCGCGACCAGGTGATCAAACTCCGGCGCCATCACCTCGGCCCACTCGTCGTACTGCTCCTGCCCCTCCGGCAAGGGCGGCACGCCGTCCGCACTGCCGTCGCGGGCGTCCAGTTTGTGTGCGAACTCGTGCAGCACCACGTTGCGCCCGTCGCCCGGGTTGCGGCCCCCTTCCCGCGCGTCTCCCCAGGACAAAACGATGGGCCCCCCGCGGCCCCACGCCTCGCCCAGACGCGCGATCGACCCTTCCTGCACAAGGCCCCCTTCTATCGCCTGCTCCGCGGGCGCCGTGTAGCCGCCGGGATAGACCAGGATCGTCTGCACGTTTTTGTAAAAGTTGTGGTTTTCCAGGCCCAGGAGCAGCAGGCAGGCCTGCGCGGCGATGCTCACCCGCATCTCCTCGGTCAGCTCCAGCCCCCCCGCGCCTTCCCATTGCTTCTCGGCAACGAAGATCTGGATGTGATCACGGAGGTGCTTCTGCTCCTTCGCGGGCAAGAACTCGTAGTGCGGCACGTTGGCCCGCAGGTGATCCAGCCACGCGTCCGGAAAGGGTTCGGCCAGGATCGCCTGGCGCCGGTGCTCGGCGAACCAGGAAAAGATCATGTGGGATACACTACCTCCGCGGCAGTATACCCATCCGCACCGCGTCACCCTACACGCCTTTGCGCCGCTCGGACACGGGTTTCGCCTCCGCGCATTTGCGGCAGACGCAGGACCGGCCCCTTAGATCCTCGGGGATCCGTTCCAGCACGTCGCGGGCGATGTGCGCGTCGCTGCACCAGCACCGGTCGGCGGACGGCGAGCCTTGCGCCATGAGACATTGGTTGGGCTGCCCGCACAGGGGGCAGAGCGAAGCGCGGCTGTCCGACATCATCAAGCTGTCTCCAGAAAGCGGCTCAGCGCGGAATTGACCTCGGCGGCCGCTTCGTTTTGCACCCAGTGACCGCATCCGGGGATGCGCACTTCCTGGTAGGGAGCGTCCACAAAGCTGCCCACGCCGCGCACGGTCTGTGGCAGTATCGCGAAGTCTTGCTCGCCGTAAAGGAAGAGCGTCGGCACCCGGATACGACCTCCCTGCCTTGCCCGGGCGAAACCGCCCCGGACGCGAAGCGCGCGGTAGTAGTTGAGCCCGCCGGTGAGCGCGCCCGGCTGGCGCCAAGCTTCTTTGTAGACGGCCATATCTCCGGGCGTGAAAGCGCCGCGGCGGACCACCGTTGTGCGAAACACGCGCCGCAGGAGCGCAAAATCACGGGCTTTGAGCGCCCATTCGGGCACGAGCGGAAGCTGGAAGAACGCGACGTAGGCGCTGCGCAGCGCCTGGGCCGGCGTCCGGTTCGCCCACCAGGCCGCCAGGGGCGGGACCTGCAAGGCGGCCAGCTTCCACACCCGCTCCGGACGGCTCCGGGCGAAGGCCCACGCCAGGACGGCGCCCCAGTCATGCCCGACGATCGCGGCGTCCTCCCTGCCCAGGTGGCGCACCAGGCCCGCGATGTCGCCGAGCAGCCGGTCGATCCGGTAGTCTTCCACCCGCGGCGGCTTGTCGCTCAGGTTATAGCCGCGCAGGTCGGGCGCGATGACCGTGTAGCGCTCCCCCAGCGCCCGCAGCTGATGCCGCCACGAATACCAGCATTCCGGGAAGCCGTGCAGCAGCACCACCAGCCTTCCGCCGCTGCCCCGCGCCACGTAGTGCAGCCGCACGTCCCCGACCTGTGCGAAGCCGTGCCGGAGGGGGGCCATGATCTAAACCCATGGGCCGAGCAGTCCGGGGCGCTCCCCCGTCACGATGGCCCTCCTGCGCCGCGCCAGACGCAGCAGGGTGATGCCGAGGGCGCCGGCGCCGCACAACCCGAGACTGCCGGGCTCCGGGACGACCGCGTATTCGGCCCCGGTCAGGAGGATCGTGTAGGTGCCCGTGCCGCCGGTCCCGGCATAACCGCTCAGGGGCCGGCCGCCGCCGGGGCCGGCCGGCCCGAAAACCCCGACCGGCGGGTCGCTGGGGAAGATCAGCCCGGCGGCGCTGACCGGATCGCGGTCCCAGCCGGAGATGGCCAGGGAGGTAGAGCCCGGGCTCCCTCGGGGTGAGCGGGCTGCGGGCGGAAGGAAGGAGCGACGGTTGGTGAAGGTGAAATCGTCGTTGGCGTAAACGCCGCCCCCGTCCGCGTCGAACACGAACAGGCTTGGGTGTTGGCGAGCGTACCCGCCGTCCCGACGGTCGTGGCGGAGAACTCGAGGCCCGTGATGAAGATACGGTACAGGTCGACGTCCGTGCCGCCCCGGATCTCCCCGTGATCGCGGTCAGCGGCCGCCCCGCGGTGACCTGCGCGGTTCCGGGAAGGTCGCCCGCGTCGCCGGCCTCGTCCCATACGGAAGCCCGCGCGGTCGCCGCGCACAGGAACGCCGCCGCCACGACCGTCGCCAACCCCGCCGTCACAATCTTCCTCATGGTTCCCACCTCGGCATCCGGCAGCCCCTCGACTGGCCCAACAAGAATTCCCCGCAGAGCCGTCCACATCCTCCTCTTGTGCCCGCCCCCGGGTTCGCGTGCCGCCTCGCCAGGGCCGCCTCCTGTAGAGCGAGCGCCGGCACCTGTGGTAAGATAAACGAGCAAAAATCAACAGAGCGGGAAGGAAGCCTTATGGAACATATAGCGATCGAGGCGCGGCGCCGTGACGGCACGGTGACTAAAGGGGAGCGCAAGCGCCTGCGCCGGGCGGGGCATATCCCCGCCGCCGTCTTCGGCAAAGGGATCGAGCCGGTCCTGGTGACGGTGGAGGCGAAGGAGAGCGGCACGGGTCCTCCAGTCCGAGGCCGGCACGAACACGCTGATCGATCTGTCGTTCGAGGGGGCGCGTCATCTGGTCAAGCTGACGGAAGTGGACCTCGACCCGATCGCGCGCACTTTCCTGCACGTCGGCCTGCACAAGATCGCCGCCAACGAAGCCTCCAAGGCGACCATCCCCGTGGAGGTCGTCGGGGAGCCGGAAGAGGTGCGCACGGGTTTGGCGCTGCTGGAGCCGGGCGCTTCGTCCGTCGAAGTGAAGTACCTGCCCGAAGACCTGGTGGCCGCCCTGACGCTGGACGTGTCCGACCTGCGGATCGGCGACGTGCGCTACGTGTCGGATCTTCCCGTCCCGCCGCGCATGGAGATCCTGTCGGCGCCGGATACGGCGCTGGTGTCGCTGCACGTCAAGGCGGCGCTGATCGAGGAGGCCACGGAGGCCGCCGACGAGGCGTCCGCCGAAGCATCGGGCGAGGAGAACGCCTGACCACCGGCGCGTGGGGGCGCAGGGTGCTTGATGCGCGCCAGCGTGGTGATCATCACCAAGAACCAGCGGGCGTACCTGGAGCGGTCCTTGCCGATGATCGCCGCTCAGCGGGGGATGCCGGGCGGGGTCGAGGTGATCGTGGTGGATTCGGGGTCGGCGGACGGTGCGCAGGCGGTGGCGCGGGCGTACGGCGCGCGGCTGGTGGAGATCGCGCCCGCGTCGTTCGGGTATGCGCGGGCGCACAACGCGGGGGCGGAGCGGGCGCGCGGCGAGTTCGTCGTGCGTTTGTCCGGGGATGCCGTCCCCGCGCACCCTTGCTGGCTGCGCCGGCTTCTGCGGCCGTTCCGGGACCCGTCCGTGGCCGCGACCTGGGGGAGCCAGAGCCTGCCCGCGCATGTCAGGAACCCTCTGGAGCGGCTAGCGCAACGGCTGTCCTACGACAACGGCCGGCGACCGCGCCGCCACACCCGCGACACCACGGTCCTGGGCTGCAACATGGCGGTGCGCCGCGCGCTCTGGGCGGCGCACCCGTACGACGAGCGGCTGCCGCAGGCGGAAGATTACGCGTGGACACACCACTGGTACCGGCGCGGGCACGCGGCCGTGTTCGTCCCCGCCGCGCCGGTCATCCACGGTCATGAGGAACCTCTGCCCAGGGCGCTCCGGCGGGCGCTGGCGCAGTCGGCGCTCCAGGGCCTGATACGGGCCGGCGTCTGGGGGCGCTGACGGGCTGAGCGCCCGCGTTGACACCTGCGGCGCCGGTGTGCTATCATGGGCGCGGCCGAGGTCCGCACGCCGGCGCTGGCGGGCAGGGTGGGCAGATGCAGTCCTTGGATCTTACCAGTGTGGCACGGGAAGAGAAGGTGGCCGCCGCCCGGCTGTCGATCGTTTCCAACACGCTGCTGGTGCTGCTCAAGACGGCGGTCGGCCTCGGGACCGGATCGGTGGCCATCTTGAGTGAGGCTGCCCACTCCGCGACCGACCTGCTGGCCGCCGTGATCGCGTTTTTCGCCGTGCGCGTCTCCGACGCCCCGCCGGACAAGGAACACCCGTACGGGCACGGCAAGCTCGAAGCCGTTTCGGGCGCCCTGGAGGCGCTGCTCATCTTCGGAGCCGCCGGCTACATCGTCGTCGAGGCGGTGTGGGCGCTGCGGGAGGGGCGCGGGCCGCAGCGGCTGGGGTGGGGCATCGGGGTGATGGCCCTGTCCGCTGTCGTCAACACCCTGGTGGCGCGCCGCCTTTTCGCGGTGGCCGGCCGCACGGATTCGCTGGCGCTCCAGGCCGATGCACACCACCTGAGCATCGATGTGTGGACGTCGCTGGGGGTCGTGGTGGGCCTCGCCGCAGTGCGGCTGACGGGTCTTGCCTTCATCGACCCGGCCGTGGCGCTCGTGATCGCCGTGTTCATCGCGCACACGGCGTACCAGCTGACGCGGGAAGCGCTGGCCCCTTTGATCGACTCGGTCCTGCCCGAAGCGGAGGTGCGGGCGGTCGAGGACGTGATGAAGGCCGACACCCGCGTGCTCGGCTTCCATAAGCTGCGGACCCGCAAGAGCGGCTCCCAGCGCCATGTCGACGTCCACATCCAGGTGGACGATGAGCTTACCTTGCGCGAGGCGCACGCTCTGACCGAGGAGCTCGAGGACCGGGTCCGGGACGCGCTCCCGGGCGCCCAGGTCATGATCCACACGGAGCCCTACGAAGAGGAACAGCGCCACCATCAGGAGAAGCCCCATTGAACCGGACCGCAAGCCGCAAAGCCCCTGCGCAAGCGCCCGCCGGCACGGACGCCGGCAAAGAGGCCACAAGCCCGGCGTGCAAGACCAACCTGTTCTGCCCCGTTTGCGGGAAAGAGTTCCTGCCCGACGAGATCGGCAAAAAACCGCACTGCCGCCGCTGCGGCTACCTGGAAAGCTGCTGCAACCCCCAATGAGAGAAGAAGGAGCAACGCCGTGCCCGTCCGAGTCCTCGGCTTTCACCACTTCACGCTGCTGACGCGCGATATAGACAGTGCGGCGGCCTTTTACGAGGGCGTGCTCGGCCTCGCGCGCAAGCAGCGCCCCGGCTTCAAGTCGCGCGGCATCTGGTACGACGTGGGCGGGCTGGAGCTGCACCTGATCGAGACCCCCAACGTTCCGGCCCGCCATGAGGGCCACCCCGCTCTCGAGGTGGCGGACATCCGCGCCGCCGTGGCGGCGTGCCGGGAAGCGGGCGCGCCGGTCCAGCAGGACACGTTCGTGCGCAACCACGACGGCTCGCTGTCCGCCCTGGTGCGCGACCCGGACGGCAACCTGATTGAGCTTTGTTCGCACACCCATTCAGAAAGCAGTCCTGGCCAGGGCACCGTCAGATAAACTGCCAGTTTGCCTGCCACGAGTGGCTTGCCAGGGGTGAAGGACGACCACGACTCAAAGTCTGCCAACCGTCTTCTGGCAACGAGCAGAGCAGGTCCTTGACCCGCAGCCCCTGCCCGCCCGTGCAGAGCATCTCCTGGCCCGCTCCGGGATGCGGGCCTTGCCGCAACGCTCCTTATTGTCGGTCCACTCCGATGACTGCGGCCCAGCAGGTGCCGCACCTTAGGAGCTTCCCGGGACGTTGGTGGGCGAGCCACCGGTGTCACCCGGCGCGGACCCCGCGACCTGCCGGGACCGGATCAGGCCGCGCGGGGGCGCCCGCGTCGCCAGAGCGCCAGGCCGAGCCCGCCCAAGCCCGCCAGGGCAAGCGACGACGGCTCAGGGATGACGCTTGGGTAAAGGAACTGTCGCGTGCCGTAGTCGTCATTGGCCAGCGGCCTGAGGTTGCCGAACTGGCCGCCCAGCCCCTGGCCCTCCATCAGGATGTTCACGCCGGGCGTCCTGAAGCCCGGGTCGCCGTTGGCGACCCGGAACAGCGACAGGCCCATCGAGGCCGCCGGGTCGAACGGGTCGACCAGGTGCGCCCACGAGTTGGTCAGCGTCGCCAGGGCCGTGGCGCTGGTGGAGCCGTCGTAGTTGTCGTCGATGAACGTGCCGCCGGGCCCGGAGTTGGTGTCCACGTCGGCCAGCCCGAGCGCGTGGCCGATCTCGTGCGTCAGCAACAGGCGGAAGAGGCCCAGCGTGTAGGTGGCCCTCGGGTTGTTGTTGATGCGGATGTCGGCCCCGGTGATCGGCCCGCCGCCGGGGTAGTTCGTGGTGCCGGAGGTCAGCGTCACGCTGTCGGAATGCGCGTTGAAGAAAGCGTCTCCCGTCGTGCCCGAGTTGCCGAAGTTGAAGGCGAAAATGTCGATCTCGGCTCCGAAGCGCACGCCGCTGATGACGGCGGTGTTCACTGCCGTGCCCAGGTCGGCGACGAACGACAGGTCCGAGCCCAGCCCGCTGACCGGGTCGACGACCGTCCAGGCGTTGAAGGCGTCCTCGACGGCCCCCTGGAAGTCGGCCAAGGCGGGCGCCCCGCCGACCCAGGAGAAGCTGTCACGGAAGGATTGGAACGACCCGCCCGAGAGCGAGTAACGCAGGCCGCCGTCGAGTGAACGCTCCAGCAGCGTGTCGCCGACGGTGAACGAGCGCGGCGTGGCGTCCCAGCGGAAGCCGCCCGCCAGGCCCGTGTTCCCAAAGATCCCCCCGGCCCGTGCCTCCGGACCATGTGCCGAAGCGGTTAGCCCGGCGAGTACCGCCAGACCGAACAATTTCCAGCGCATCATCAACTCTCCTCTCTAACCTCGCTCGTGTAGTCTGCTCGATCGGTGAACTCCCGGCCGGGGGCGTCACCTCCCCTAGGTCGGGTCACGGAGACAGTATACTATAAGCAGCGCGCCGGTCGAGAAAGACACGCGCCTGCTGGGGAGAAGGGGAGGGAAGGTGGTCCTGAACGCGGTCGGCTGCGGCAACGTGGGCAGGGCGCTGTGCCACCTGTGGCTCCGCGCGGGCACGTTCGCCCTCGGGTGCATGCTCACAACCGTTCCCCGGAAGCGCCCGACAGGCGGAGGGGTTCATCGGCGCGGGCACGCCGGTCGCGGGCGATGCGGAGCTAGCGCCGGCCGACGCCTGGCTGACGAGGCTGTCCTATCCTCCCGAGATGGAGGGCCACGGCGCTTCGGTGGCGGCCGAAGCGGGGAATGTCCTGGTGATGAAAGGTAGGGCTCCGGCGAACGAAGGATGGGACCAGAAAAAGGGGATGACGTTCGAGGCTTGGCTGAAGATCATCGCGCAGGGGGAACCACCACGGCCGGGGACGGCGCGCTGTCGGTGACAGGCGCCGACAGCGCCGTTTCGATCGTCGCCGACGCCACCAGTTACAACCGCACGCTGACGATCACGTCACTGGCGGCGGGCTCGCCGCAGGCGCCGGGACAGGTGAGCCGTGTCGAGCTGCTGGGCGCGCCGGGGCCGCTCAAGTACACCCGCGATGCCGGCGGCCTGACCATCACGCTGCCGGCGCAGAAGCCCGTTGACTATGCATACGCCTTCACGGGGCCAGGAATCACCGCATGAAATCGATTCGAAGGATAAACGGAAGGACCCTAATGAGCGTTAACCTATTTCGTCCCGGTGCAAGGAGTGCTGCCGCACTTCTCACGCTGACTTCGTGCGCGGTTTTCGCCGTGGGCGCGAGGACTCAGAATGGACCGCCCGTCCAGCGGCAGACTGTGCCTGCGGCAAACGCGAAACGGCAGATGGAAAAATTGGGCCGCGGCGTGGTCGCGATCCATCAGGGCGGCGGCAAGGTGTGGGTCGGATGGCGTGTCCTGGGGACCGACCCGGACGACATCACCTTCAACGTGTATCGCTCCACCGGTGGCGGGGCCGCGGTCAAGCTCAACCAGCAGCCGCTTACCGGCCCGACGAACTTTGTCGACAGCAACGCGAGCCTTGCTCAAGCGACGGCTTATTTCGTGCGTCCGGTGCTAAGTGGCCGGGAGCAGGCGGCAAGCGCTTCCTTTACCCTTGCGGCCAACGCGCCGGCTAAGCCTTATCTTTCCGTGCCGCTTCAGACTCCCACAGGCTACACCCCCAACGATGCCTCCGTTGCGGACCTCGATGGCGATGGCGAATACGACATCGTCATCCACATGGCGGGCAGAGGCCGTGACAACTCGCAGGCCGGCCAAACGGATCCTCCGATACTTCAAGCCTACAAGCTGGATGGCACTCGGCTGTGGACGATCAATTTAGGCAGGAACATCCGCGAGGGCGCGCACTACACGCAGTTCATGGTCTATGACCTGGATGGCGACGGCAAAGCGGAGATGGTCTGTAAGACGGCGGACGGGACGGCCGATGGAACCGGCACGGTCATTGGCGACCATAATGCAAATTACGTCAATGCGGATGGGAGAATCCTGGCCGGGCCGGAGTTCCTCACCGTGTTCGAGGGCAGGACCGGCAAGGCGTTGGCAACGACGAACTACGTCCCGCCGCGCCATCCGACGAAGCGCAATCCGACATCCGAGGAAATGGCCCCGATATGGGGCGACGGCACCGGCAACCGGGGCGACCGCTTTCTGGCGTGCGTGGCCTACCTGGACGGAGTGCGGCCCAGCGTCGTCATGTGCCGCGGTTACTATTCAGGAAGACAGCGCGGGACGGGAAGGACCGTGCTGGCGGCCTGGGATTGGCGGGACGGCAAACTCACGCAGCGCTGGGTGTTCGATACCATGCCCAACCATCCGGAATATGTGGGACAGGGCAATCATAATCTGAGCGTCGCCGACGTGGATCAGGACGGCAAAGATGAGATCGTGTACGGCAAAATCTGCATTGACGATGACGGCAAACCTCTGTACAACACCCGGATAGGCCACGGGGATGCTCTCCATGTCACTGACATCGACACGCAAAGGCCCGGCCTGGAAGTGTTCAGTATTCAGGAACCAGTCGGGGATGCCGGAGCCCATCTCTTCGATGCCAGAACCGGAGAGATCTTATGGAAGAAAGCTTCGGTGAAAGCCGGTAACGATGGGGAAGGTCCGGGGCGTGGATTGGCCCTGGATGTGGATCCGCGCTATCCAGGACTTGAGAGCTGGGCGGCGGGCGCCGGTTTGTCCGGCCAGATGTGGGACGCCAAGGGGAACAAGATTGCCGACCGGACCCCCTCCGTGAATATGGGCATCTGGTGGGACGGCGATCTGCTGCGGGAACCCCTCGACGGCACCCGGATCGACAAGTGGGACTACATCAATAGCAAGTCGAACACCTTGTTGGATGCTAAAACGTTCGACTGTGTCTCCAACAACGGCACCAAAGCGAATCCCGCTCTTTCCGCCGACATCCTGGGTGACTGGCGGGAAGAAGTCATTTATCGGACAGCGGATAACAACGAGCTGCGCATCCTAACGACGACCATCCCGACGCAGCACCGGTTCTATACGCTCATGCACGACCCGGTCTACCGCCTGAGCATCGCGTGGCAAAACGTCGCCTACAACCAGCCGCCGCACACCGGCTTCTATATCGGACCGGACATGCAGAAGCCCCCGCGTCCCGCCATCACGCTCGTGACTGCAACACGGTAAAACTATGACTCAGCGCCCCTTGCGCTTTCCAGGCGCCGTTCTCGGCACACTCGCACTAACGATGACGACACTTGACGCCGCTCCACAACAGCCCGTTCCCATCGGCTGGCTCGGAGGCACACCACCCGCGCTTAACACCGGCGTTAGCTTTGGCGTGCCCTGGCTGCGCGGGCTTGTTCAAAAGTCGCAAACCTTTAGCCTCACGAGCGCCGACGGCAAAACCTTGCCGGTGCAGACGTGGCCGCTCGCGTATTGGCCGGACGGCTCGCTGAAATGGAGCGGCATCGCCACCGTCGCCACGCCTGCGACGACGGGACAGCTCCTGCTCTCAGCATCCGCGCCGACCAGTACGGGTGCGGAGATTCAGGTGCGCAGAAGCGACACAACCGTGGAGATCGACACGGGGGGCGTACGCGTGCGCGTCCCGAAGTGGGGCACGAATCTCATTGACTCGATCACCATCGAGGGGCGGGAAGTCGCGCGCAGCGGCCGTCTGGTGTGTATTCTGCAAAATGGTCCCGACCAGGGGCCAGCCCACGTTGTGCCGCGCGAGTTCTATGGCACCAAGATGGAAAAGGTTACGGTCGAGCAGTCCGGACCAATCCGGGCCGTGTTAAAGCTAGAAGGCAAACATCTTGGCAGCAAAACGAGCCGTGAATGGCTGCCTTTTGTCGTGCGCCTTTATTTCTACGCCGGTCAGGAATCGGTGCGGATGGTGCATTCCTTCGTCTTCGACGGCGACGAGAGCAAAGATTTCGTGCGCGGCCTCGGTGTCGTGTTCGACGTGCCGATGCGCGAGCAAGCGCAAAATCGGCATGTGCGTTTCTCCGGCGAAGGGCAAGGTCTCTGGTCGGAGCCGATTCAGCCGATGATGGGGCGCGGTGGGCGTTTCGTCGCTGACCCCCAGCGCGGCGCCGACGTTTATCCCGATCAGGTCGCCGGCAAACGCGTGCCGAATCGTGAGGCCGTCTCCCCGCGCGGACAGGGCCTTCTCGCCGACTGGGCGATCTGGGATGATTTCAAACTTTCGCAGCCGACTGCCGATGGTTTCACCATCGTCAAGCGCACCAATCCCGCCAGCGCGTGGATTCCCGCGGGCGCCGGCAAGCGGGCGTCAGGATTCGCCTTCGTCGGCGACGTAAGCGGCGGCCTCGGCGTGAGCCTGAAGAATTTCTGGCAGTCGTACCCCGCCGCCCTCGAAGTGCCTCACGCGAGCACGAGCAACGCGCGTCTTACCGTCTGGCTGTGGTCGCCCGACGCGCCTGCCATGGACATGCGGCACTACGACACCCGGCCGCACGGTCTCGACGCCGTTTACGAAGACGTGCAGCCCGGCTTCAGTACGGCGCACGGCGTCGCGCGCACCAGCGAGTTGACGCTGTTCGCTGCGAGCGCGGTACCAACGAAGGAAGACACGGCAAAGATGGCGCTCCTCGGTGCGCAGCCGCCGCTGCTCGTCTGCACACCCAGGTACTTACATACGGCGCAGGCGTTCGATCACTGGGGTCTGGAGGATCGTTCGACGCCGGTAAAGGAAGCCATCGAGAACCGGCTGGCGAGGACGCTCGATTTTTATCTGAAGCAGGTCGATCAGCACAACTGGTATGGCTTCTGGGATTTCGGCGACGTGATGCACTCGTACGACGACGAGCGTCACACCTGGCGCTATGATCTGGGCGGAATGGCATGGGCGAACTCCGAACTCGGCCCCGACATGTGGCTCTGGTATAGCTTTCTGCGCACCGGTCGGGCCGATGTATTTCGCATGGCCGAAGCAATGACACGCCATACCGGCGAAGTGGACTGCTACCACCTCGGGAAATTCGCGGGTCTGGGTTCACGACATAATGTCCGCCACTGGGGCGATGGGGCAAAGGAAGCGCGCATCAGCCAGGCGGGCTACCGACGCTTTTATTACTACCTCACCACCGACGAGCGCGTGGGCGACGTGATGCGCGAAATGCTCCATGCCGACTTTAAGACGATAGAATACGACCCGATGCGCCTGGCGCAGCCGATCACCGAGGCAGAAAAGAAAATCGCGCCGACCCGCGTGCGGCTCGGCCCCGATTGGTTCGCGTTCGTCAGCAACTGGATGACGGAGTGGGAACGCACCGGAGACACGAGATGGCGCGATAAGATTCTCGCCGGTGTCGAGAGCCTCCATGCGATGCCGCTCGGTCTGCGCAGCGGCAAGAATCTGGTCTTCGGCTACGATCCGGCTACCGGTACGCTGTACCAGTTGAACAACGAAGCCGGCACCTATAATCTGGCCACGATTATGGGCGGCGCGGAGGTCGTGTTCGAGTTAAACCTGATGCTCGACGACCCGCGCTGGCAAAAACTCTGGCTGCAATACTGCCGCCTTTACAGCGCGGGCGCGGACGTGATCGCGCGCGACATGACGACGGGCAGCGAAGGCGGCGACGCGCGATTTGTGCGCGATGGCCGGCTCGCCTCCTACGTCTACTACAAGACCGGGAACGAGGCATTCCTGAAGGCCAGCGTCGATGCGCTGCTGCGCATGGCGGCCGGGGGGCGGGGCGGACAGATTCGCACCGTGGAAGGCCCGGAGGCGTTAAAACCGCGTGAGGAAGGTCTGGCCGGCACCAACGGCGCCTCTCAAAACGGTCTCGAAACCATCGCGAGGGTTGGACTCGTCGGCGAGCGCCTCCCCGCCGAATTCCGCAGCGCACCCCTGGAAATCCAGGGCGGGCAAGGCGTCGGCCCCCTGACAACGACTATGAACGTGCAAAACCTGCAAAACTTGTTACCTTGTGCAGGCCAGCAGCCTGATAACCAGTCGCCTCCACCGTCACCGGCCCGGACGGAGTTCAGATTCGATTTTGGGCCCGGCAAGGCGCGCGACGGATACACACAAGTCTCTCCGGAGACCATGTACTCGTCGGAGCAAGGCTATGGCTTCGACTTTGGCTCCCTGCCGATCGGCGTGGAGCGTGGCGGCGCGGATCCGTCACCGGTGGGTTTGTCACGACCTCCAGATCCGCCGTTCTTCTTTTCGGTGAAAGTGCCGGAAGGCAACTACTCTAGTTTCCGGTAAATGAGGCAGACATCAGGCCGAATACCTGGTACAGTTGGTGCCGCCAGAGCAACCTTCCAGGTACCTGCCCGATGCCATCCTTAGTTTACCGTGTCAATGCCTTGTTATGTCACGTCGTTGCCAGCGTCCCGGTGGAACCAATCTGAACCTCTTCCACCTGCTGTGGATGCTCCTTTCCGGTCGCTTGCTTAGTAGCCGGGGCAGTGATCCCCGGTCTCTGGAAGAGCGGCGGCTCGGACGCGGTGCGGCAGGCTTGGGCCATCTGGCCTACGGGCGCTGGCGATGCCCGCAACTGCTTCGGGCCTGGCAACAGGCAGTCGAGAAGGAAGGGCGCTGGCAGTCGCATGCCTATGGCGGCTATCGCCCCGTAGCCGGCGACCTGGTCGGCTTCTTCCGTCCGCGGCTGATGGGCTGCCTCACGAAGCATTACTCCTCGGTAGCGGGCAAGGCTCTGCTGGCGATTGTACTGGGGGTACTGGTACGCGTCGGTTCGGTAGAGGGCCAGCGTCTTGCGGTCCCCTGCGCTTGTGCGCACCGGTTTGCCCAAGATCAGAGCGAAGCCGATATACCATTGCCTGCGCCTGTTTAAGCAGGCGAACGTACATCTGGCAGAGAACGAAGTTCTGGTCCTGACCGTGGCTTCGGGCTGGCGCAGGTGCAAAAGGCGGGCTTGGCGCGCTTCGTCGCGCGCGGCCCCAAGAACTTGACCGCCGTCGGGCGTGTCTGCCAGAGTACAAGGGCCGTGGCCGGCGCCCCCTCTACGGGGACATTGTCCGCCCGCTGGCACGGCATCGGAAGGGCAAAGGACACCGGCCACCACAGCGGACCGGTGCAGACCTGGTGCGAAGGGTTCGTGCATCCCTGCGTGCGGAGTTCTGGGAGCATCTGGTCGCCAGCGATGCCCAAGCCCGGCGCGCCCTCCTTTACCTGTGTGGTGATTCTGACCCGCGCTATAAAGAGCCGCTCTTGCTGCTGACCAACCTGACTCTTTGCGGTCGCGACTACCAGGGCTTGTATCGCGATGCTGGCCGGTGGAGCAGTTGCATATTTCGGCCAAGCAGATGCTCGGTGCTGCTCGGCAGTTCGTCTTTGCCCAGGAGGAAAGCCGCCAGCGCCTTCCGGAATTGTCGCTTCTGGCGGGCGCCATCGTGTCGTATGTGGCGGCGACCCAGGAGGCGGTGGCGACGGGGTTCTGGGATCGTCAATAAAGAGCGACCAGTGGCCGGCTGCGGCGCGTGTTGGCGCGGGTGGATTTCTGGCATTTGGGGGCATTGCCCGAGGACCGGAAAAAGCCCTCGCGGACGGCGCACCTTCTTGGCGGGTTCTGCGGGGCCCTGGGGAGCCGCTGCGCAGGTGCTCAAAGAGAGCGGTTGGGACGATTGTTGCCCCTTCTGGGATGAGGATGGCCAGGGTATTTTATCGGAACCCATTTCCGCGACAATTATAAAACGTACCTGTTCAAGCTGAGTCCGGACGGGCGCGATATCCTTCGGGAAACCGGTCAGGATCGTGAATGAAGGTTCACGCCGGGAAGCCAACAAGCTCTACAAGATCAACAGCTGGTATTACCACTTTTTCAGCGAACACAAGTCGAATCTCGGCCGCTATAACGATGATGCAACGGTCAAAGAATATCTTGGGTCCGTATACCGAGGTGAAAACAGCTCGCTCACGCCAGCCGTCAGGCCAATGAACCCAATCAGGCGGCCTTGTGCAAACCGAAAAAGGGGAGTGGTATTTCTACACGCATCATGGCACCGGTGCCTGGGAAGGTCGAGCCAACAGCCTCCTTCCCGTGACGTGGATCGATGGCTGGCCCATCATCGGCCGGGTCGGGGCGGATAGCATCGGCAGCATGGCGTGGTCCGGCAAGAAGCCGGTTCAGGGCACGCCCATCGCCACGCCCCAAACCGATGACGATTTCAACGAAACCAGCCTGCCCCCGCAATGGGAATGGAACTACCAGCCGCGCGCCGAGAAATGGTCGCTAAAGGAAAGACCGGGCTGGCTGCGTTTGCACGCCTTCAAGCCGCTTCAGCCGGATAACCTCCTCAAAGCGGGCAATACCCTCACGCAGCGCTGCTTGCGCACGAGCGCGCCAATGAAGTCGTCATCAAGCTCGACCTGAGCGCCATGGCGGACGGACAGAAGGCGGGGTTGTGCCATTTTGCGGGTTCGCATTCGGCCCTGGGCGTGCGTCAGGAGGGCACGACCCGCATGCTGGAGTATAAGAACAACGGCAAAATCACGGACGGTCCCGTTCTCGCGGCAGCGCGCTGTGGCTGAGATCGACCTGGGGGGCTGGACGGCGGCTGAGAGCCAGTATTCCTACAGCACCGACGGCAGGTCTTACACCAACTTTGGCGCTCCCTACCAGACTCACCTGGGCATCGTACCGGGGAGACCGCATCGGGCATCTACAGCTACAATAACAAGGCGGATAAAGGCTATGCAGATGTCGATTTTTTCCACTATGCCTACCGCCGTGGGCGCATCTAACGGAGACATGTACTTGTGAACCATTTCGCCGACCTGGCAGACCGACACCTGTGTCGCCGACGGACTGAAGGTCAAGATGCTTGCAAAAAGGCCGTGCGATTTTGCGTATGTGCTGACAATCATCGGAATGAAATTGAACGGACGTGTCTGATCCCGAATGATCTGGCTTTGGCGGTATCGGCGACGCGCACGCCGCCGAGGTGCCGGACGGCGATGACGTCTTTGCGGTCACGATCCAGATCGATGCCGCGCAAACGAAGGCGAGATGCGCCCCGTCTGGCGTTTCTTTGGCGCCGATGAGCCGAACTACGCCTACAGGAAGGACGGCAAGATGCTTGCGAAACTCGGCCGGCTAGGACCGCACCAGGTCTACTTCCGCACGCACAACCTTCTCACCACCGGCGACGGCACCCCGCGCTCAAGTGGGGCAGCACCAATGCCTATACCGAAGACGCGCAGGGTAACGCGGTCTACGACTGGACCATCGTAGACCGCATCTTCGACACCTACCTCGAGGGGGCGTCAAGTTCTACGTGCAGGTCGGCTTCATGCCCAGCGCTTTCCGTCAAGCCCGAACCCTACCAGCACCGCTGGACGCCTGCCGCCAAATACGACGAGATCTACACCGGCTGGGCTTATCCGCCCAGGACTACGTGAAGTGGGCCGAGGCCCGGTCTACCAGTGGGCGAAGCATTGTGTGGAAAGATACGGCCGCGCCGAGGTGGAGAAGTGGTGCAGGAGGTCTGGAATGAGCCCAACATCGGCTACTGGCGCGGCACGCCGGAGGAGTTCCAAAACTGCACGACTATGCCATCGAGGCCGTGCGGCGGGCACTGCCGACCGCGAAGGTGGGTGGCCCCGACGTGGCCGGTGACGGCGGCAAGTTCCTGCGCGATTTCCTGGAACATTGCCTTCGCGGAACCAATCACGCAACCGGGCAGAAAGGTACGCCGCTCGATTTCCTGTCCTTCCACGCCAAAGGCGCGCCGACTTTCATGGACGGCCATGTGCGGATGGGCATCGCCGATCAGCTTCGCACCATCGACCGCGGTTTCGGCACGATCACGTCGTTTCCCGAACTGAAGGGCAAGCCGATCGTCATCGGTGAGTCCGACCCCGACGGGTGCGCCGCCTGCCAGGGGCCGCAGCTTGGGTATCGCAACGGCACGATGTACTCCAGCTACACGGCGGCGAGCTTCGCCCGCAAATACCAGTTGGCGGCCAGACACGGTGTGAACCTAGAGGGCGGGCTCACCTGGGCCTTCGAGTTCGAGGACCAGCCCTACTTTGCAGGGTTTCGAGTGCTCGCCAGCAACGGCATCGACTTGCCGGTGCTGAACGTCTTCCGTATGTTCGGCAAGATGGGCGGCCAACGGGTATCCGTCACCAGCTCCGCGGAGGTGCCGCTTGAGGCGATCCTCAAGGACGGTGTCCGCGGCGCCCCGGACGTATCGGCCCTGGCGAGCGCGCAGGACGGCAAGGTCTGCGTGCTGATGTGGCATTACCACGACGACGACGTGCCCGGCCCCGACGCGCTGGTCGATCTGAGATTGGCCGGCCTCCGGGGCGACGCTCGCGAGGTGCGTGTCACGGAGTACCGCATCGATGCGGAGCACGGCAACGCCTACGCGGCGTGGAAGCGCCTCGGCTCGCCCCCGTCGCCGACGCCTGAGCAGTACGCCCAGCTTGAGCAGGCCGGCAAGCTGACACCGTCGGGGCCGGCGTCGCCGCTGAATGTCGCCAACGGCCGGGCGACGCTGCAGGTATCGCTGCCCCGGCAGGCGGTCTCGCTTCTCGTGCTGGAGTGGTGAACAAAGAGGAAGATAACGGAAATCGGCACGCGCGTCGTGCAATGGCGCGGCCAGACGGTGCCGCTGCCGCCCCATTTCTGCACGAGCCCGATGGATCTGCATTGCTCCCCGGTGCGGCGCCGGAAGGACGACGAACGACAGTGTGAGGGATCCCAAGCTAGTCCGCACGCCATGGCAGGCGATATTCATCGGCTCTACGCCCCGTAAATGCTTGACATGGCGCGCCGGCGAAAACGCCAGGGCTTGGGGTTTAAAAAGTGGTGGTTTTGTGTTACAATTGCTGCGAGGCGTAAACCGGTTTGCTAAGCCGATAGCTCCATCAAGGCGCGCGTGCTCCGGCTCGGTATCGGGGCCCGCGTCGCTGCTGTCGGTGCCCCCCCGGTCCCGGTGGCGCCTGTTGAAAGGAGAACGGAATGAACAAAGAGTCTGTGCAGTCTCTGCGTGCCGCCTCGCCCTTCCGCCTGGTGTCTGGGAAAGGTTTCGCCTTCACCCTGATCGAGCTGCTCGTCGTGATCGCCATCATAGCCATCCTGGCGGCCATCCTTTTCCCCGTGTTCGCCCAGGCACGCGAAAAAGCGCGGCAGACAGCCTGCCTGAGCAATATGAAGCAGATCGCCCTGGGCATCGTCCAGTACACACAGGATTATGACGAGCTGCTGCCGCCGTCGCGCAATAACTCCATGGGTGTTGTCACACCATGGCACTGGCTGATCCAGCCCTACGTGAAAAACCTCCAGGTGTTCAAGTGCCCCTCTAACCAGCAGACCGGGGGGGTGGTTAATACCCCTACCGGCGGGATGCCTCTCATTCCGAGGTCGTATTACTCCAATGCCGGTTACGAGAATCGCTCCTTGGGCGCCGGCGGAAACCGCCCCATGGCCGACACCTTCAGCGAGTCGCTGGCCGCTCTCGATGCGGTGGCGAGCACGATTCTGATCGTCGAGCGTAATGATACCAGTGCTAGCGCTAACAACGACAAGCTCAACGATTCCCGAGAAATCTTCGACACGGCAACAAACCGCAGCAATCTGACCAATCACACCGGAATGAGCATTTATGTGTTCGCCGATGGTCATGCCAAGGCGATGAAACCCACGGCCACGATTCAGCCGCTCAACATGTGGGTCATCAATAATCAGGCGACGACGCCTCCCTCGAATGAATTCCGTACCGCTCTAATGAACGCGCAGACGGCGATGAAGTAAAGGCGGCTGTCCGCTGTTCACACACGGCGCGGCGACGTTGGTTCCGGCAGCGGACACTATGACCGGGCAACCACAACTGCCTGTCACGACTGTGGCCCCTCACACCAGGGGCCACAGTTTAGTTTGCGCCGGTCCTCCACGGAAAGTAGACAGCGATGAAGATCAGTGCGTTGATGAGCACATGGCGGCACCCAGGATGCCGTGGAAGAAAGATATTCACAACCATTGGAACGGTGATCATCTCTTTGACTTTGATGGGAGTAGCGCCCATGACAGCTTCGGTTGAAGCAAGAGGAAATTTCGCCGGGGAGACTGCGCGTCCACTGCGTTACCGCCCGGAGGGCACGGACTTCGTCATCGAAAACGGCCCCGAATTCTTCAACCGCCCGCTCTACGGCACCAATACGGCGTTCCGCGTCGACGCGGGCGACAAGCCGGAGTTCTTGCTCTACCTGCCGGGCCGCGGCGGCAATCTGCGCCTCGGCATCCGGACCCGTGCGGGCGGGAAATGGCTCCATGACGCGGAGAAGGTGGTGACCCGCTACCGACCCGGCTCGATGCTCTACGAGATCCGCGATCCGCTGCTTGGCGGCGGCACGCTCTCTCTGGCGGCGCTCGCGATGGGCGCTATCGAAGGGCTGGTGGTGCGCGCGGAACTGCGCGGCGCGGCCGCGCCGGCGGAGCTGGTCTGGGCGTACGGCGGCGCCAACGGCGAACGCGGCGCCCGCAACGGCGATATCGGCACCGAACGCGTGCCGATAAGCCAGTTCTTCCAGTTCAAGCCGGAGTTCTGCGAAGGGAACGTCTTCACGATCGGAGGCAGCCGGTTCACGCTGCGCGGTAAGCCGGGCACGGTTCTGGGCCGGACGCCGCCGGGCGCGCAGCTGGCGGTGGCGGACGCGACGAAGTGGGCGTCCCTGAGTGATCTGCTGGCGTCCTCCGGGAAGGAAGTGGAACTGCCGGTGGTGGTCGGTTGGGTCCAGCTGAGCCCGGAGCGGCCGCTTTACCTCGGCTTACAGCGCACCCCGGGGGACGCGGGGGCGCAGGCGGGCTACCGGGCCGAGGACCTGCCGGAGGTCTTCGACGACGCGGAACGCCATCGCCGCGCGCTGGCGGAAAAGATCGTCGTGGACACGCCGGACCCGTTCCTCAACACCGCGGCGTCCGCGCTCTGCGTGGCGGCGGACGGCGTGTGGGACGAGGAGCAGGGGGCGTTCATGCACGGCGCGGTGGCGTGGCGGAGCAAGCTGCTCGGCTGGCGCGGACCCTACGCGGGCGACGCCCTCGGCTGGCATGACCGCATGCGGCGGCATCTGACCTACTGGGCCGGGCGGCAGAACACCGAACCGATCCCCGCTTCGATCCCCCCTCCCGATCCGGCCGTGAACCTCGCGCGCAACGAACCCGCCCTGCACAGCAACGGCGCCCTGTCCCATTCCCACTACGACATGAACCTCGTCTACATCGACGCGCTGTTCCGCCATCTCCTCTGGACCGGCGACCTCGATTTCGCGCGGCAGGTGTGGCCGGTGATCGAGCGCCACCTGGCCTGGGAGCAGCGCCTGTTTCGGCGCCGGTTCGGGCCGGACCGGCTGCCGCTCTACGAGGCCTACGCCGCGATCTGGGCCAGCGACGACCTGCAGTACGAAGGCGGCGGCGTCACGCACTCCACCGCCTACAACTACTACCATAACAAAATGGCCGCCCGGATCGCGAAGCTGCTGGGCGAGGATGCGGCGCCCTACGAGCGCGAGGCGGAGCTCATCTCGAAGGCGATGCGGCGTGAACTGTGGCTGCCCGACCGCGGCTGGTTTGCCGAATGGAAAGACCTGCTCGGCCTGCAGCTCGCGCACCCGAATGCCGCGCTGTGGACCTTCTATCATGCGGTGGACTCCGGGGTGCCGACGCCGTTCGAGGCCTGGCAGATGACGCGCTTCGTGGATACGCAGATCGCCCACATCCCCATCCACGGCCCCGGCGTGCCCGAGGGCGATTACCACACGCTGCCGACGACGAGCTGGATGCCCTACACGTGGTCGATCAACAACGTGGTGATGGCGGAAGCGGCGCACACGTCGCTCGCCTACTGGCAGGCCGGGCGCGGCGATGCGGCACTCTCACTCTTCAAGGGCTGCCTCCTCGACAGCATGTTCCTCGGCCTGTGCCCCGGCAACGTGGGGATGACCACCTACTTCGACCACGCCCGGCGCGAGGCGCAGCGCGACTTTGCGGACGCCGTCGGCGTCTGCTCACGCGCACTCGTCGAAGGGCTCTTCGGCGTGCTGCCGGACGCGCTTTCCGGCGAACTGCTCCTGCGCCCCGGCTTCCCGGCCGACTGGGACCATGCGAGCCTGCGCCACCCGGACTTCCGGGTCGCTTTCCGGCGCGAGGGTCTGACGGACACGTACACGGTTGATCCCCGCTTCCCCAGACCCATGGCGCTGCGGCTGGACGTGGCCGCGCGCCGGGACGGCATCGCCCGCGTTACGGTGAACGGCCAGGCGGCGAAGTGGCGGCCGATGGGAGACGCCGTGGGCCAGCCGCGTGTCGAGATCCAAAGCGCTTCCGCGCCGCGGCAGGAGGTCGTCATCACCTGGAAAGGCGAGAAGCCGTCGAACGCCAGTGTGCCGGCGGTCGCCGCCAAAGGCGGCGAAATCCGGGTGCAGTTCGGCGCGGCCCGACCGCGCGAAGTCGCCGACCCGCAGAGCGCGCTTAGCGGCCTGAGCATCGGGCCGACTTCCTTCCGGGCCGTTGCGGCGGGGACGCCGGGGCACCGGACGGTGTTCGCGAAAGTTTGGCAGGGCGACATGGCTTGGTGGCAGCCGGTGACGTTCGAGATCCGGCCCGCCCACGAGATCCTTCACGTCGAGCCCCAGGATGCCAGGCACCTCCGCCTCATCGTGCGGAACAACACGCCGGAGGCCATTGACCGTGAGGTCGCCATTCGCATCGGCGCACGTGCGGTAAAGTCGCATCTCAAGGCGCCCGCCTTCGGTTCGTCCGGCGAGATCGCGCTGGCCGCGGAGGGGCTTCTGCCCGGTTCGAACCCGGTCACGGTGGAACTCGGTGACGGCAGATACGCCGAGGGCGTGGTGACGAACTGGAAGCTCAAGGCGGATGACAGGGCGGCACGATGGGAACTTGTGGACCTGACGCCGGTGTTCAACGACAAGGTGACGCGAATCTTCCAGAACGAGTACCTCTCGCCGCGCTCGCCCTATGGCTCGCTGGCAATCCCGAAGCAGGGCATCGGCAGCTGGGTCCACTGGAACGCCGGCTTCGAAGTGGACGACGCGGGCCTGCGTGCGGCCGCCGGCCGCAACCAGGGCCGCTTCATCCTGCCGCAGGGCGTTCCGTTCCAGACGCCCGGTCCGGGCGGGGCGGGGAACATCGCGTTCACGTCGCAGTGGGACAACTACCCGCGCGAGATCGCGGTCCCCTTGAGCGGCAGGGCATCGCACGTGTACCTGCTCATGGCCGGCTCGACCAACTCCATGCAGAGCCGGTTCGACAACGGCGAGGTGATCGTCACCTACGCAGACGGCTCGGCCGAGCGGCTGGCGCTGCACAATCCCACGACCTGGTGGCCCATCGACCAGGATTACTTCATCGACGACTTCGCGTTCCGCCGGCCGGAGCCGATCCCGCCGCGTGTCGATTTGAAGAGCGGTACCGTGCGCGTGCTCGATCCGGCGGGGTTCAAAGGCGGCAAGGTCCCCGGGGGCGCGGCCACGGCGCTCGATCTGCCGCTGAACGGGGAAAAGGGACTCAAGTCGCTGGCCGTCCGCACGCTGGCCAATGAAGTGGTCATCGGCCTGATGGCGGTGACGCTGGCGCGGCACAGGAACGTGCCGGAAGACAGTGAAAGTTTGAAATCACCGAGTTCCGATGGATAACGAACGACAGTGCGAGGGCTGATGGACTGTCACTCAGGCCGGAGAAACGGACGCCGTCTGACAACACACTTCGCAGATACAGGTGGTAGAATGGTCCCCATGCAAGGCAGAAACAACGAGAATATCCCCCACCTTCGCAAACAGGGCAGCGCTGCGCAGCTCGTCGTGGACGGCAGGCCGTTCCTGGTCGGCGCAAGAGCAGCGAGTTGAGCCTGAGAGCGAGGCCGCCCTGCTCGACGAGTTTACCAAGCCGCGGCAGTGGAGTTCTGCCGTCAGCAATGCGCTTTGGGGCAGCGTCGACCACCTGCAGACTCTCGGTGACCTCCTGCGGTTGCCCGTTCGGCCGCTGGCGCCGTGGGCGGCGGCGGTCGCGGACCACCTCGACTCGGCCGGGCTCGAGGTGCGCCGCAGTTACCCGACCGGCCGCCATGTCGTCGACGTCGCGCTGCTCGACCGCCTGCGCACGAGCGTGGCCCTGGAGTGCGGGGTCCACCCCGACGGGCCGGAGGCGCACGTCGAGCGCCACCTCGCCCTGCGGCGGGCGGGGTGGCAGGTGCTCAGCGCCCACCGGTCGCGGTGGGAGGAGC
>JAUJNC010000318.1 GCA_030446525.1 Armatimonadaceae bacterium | reverse complement strand
GGGCGGCGAGGGCGACGATGAGGGTGGCGGTGTAGGTCAGGGCGACGCGCTGGACCACGGCGGTCCAGCCGCAGACCGGGGGGCGCTGGAGGCCGAAGACGCGGAAGACCCGCGCGAAGAAGCGCTCGATGGCGCTGCGCTTGCCGAGTTCGCCGGTGGTCCAGGTGGGCGGGAGTCGGTCGCGCTTCTTCTGGTTCTTCGGGTTCCAAGGGATAACCGCGACGGCCCCGAGCGTCGTGTGGATCCAGTGGATCAGGGTCAGGCCCCAGTAGGCCGCGTCCATCCGGACGACGCGGGGGCGCAGGTCGTAGAGGCGCACCGCCCAGGTCAGCAGGAGCTTGGCGAAGGGGGCATCGTGGGCGTTGGCCGGGGCGACGACGAAGAAGAGGGGCAGGCCCGCGGCCCGGCAGAGCAGGGTGTGGACGCGGTAGCCGCGCAGGAACGGGGTCGGGTGCTGCGCCGGGGCGTGGCCGCTGGCGGCATCGGGGTCGCGCCGGCGCCAGGCCAGGATCGGGGCGCTGTCGATGATCAGGTCGCGGGCGCGTAGCAGCCGTGCCCGCAGCGCCTCGCGGACGGTGAGGACGAGGAGCATCTCGAAGGGCGGCGCCCCCACCGCGGCGGCGCGCTTCCACTGCTGGGACGGGCTGGTGCTGGGACGGGCTGGGCACGCGCACCTGCCCGGTCCGGTCGCGCGGCAGCCCGCAGGCCAGCGCCAGGTCCGGCCAGGCCCGCAGCCAGGCACGCAGGTCCGCATAGGAGAGCCGCCAGAGCGTGCGGAGCAGGGCGAGCAGCAGCAGCGATTCCTCGCTGTAGGTGCGCGGCTTGCCGCCGGGGCTCTTGGGCAGGGGCGGCGGGCAGCGCTGATGGGCGGCCTGCACCGCCAGCCGACACAGGGCGAGCAGGTGCAGGTGGGTCACCAGCCAGAGGGCCGCGACCTGCAGGGCGGCCGGTTGCTTCCGCTGGGCGCGGTGGTATGCTGGCGGCGGGACCGCGACCGTGGGGACACACGGGACCGGGACCATAGCTGACCTCCTCGGCGCGGGGACGAGCCGCGCCAGGAGGTCAGCTTACGCCACACACCAGCGAGCCGCCAGTTAGGAAATGCTCACGAACAACCTATAAAACTCTCGGTCCGCTGCCGACGCATTGGCCACAGTTCGGCCGGGTCGGGCTCCGGCTGGTGTGCAGGCGCGGAGGCGTCGTGCTCTGGCGGGGCCGGCCGGTTGGGCTGTACATGCGCCGTCTCCGACGCGCTCACCACCCGCGGCGTTGCGCCTGGGAAGTCGATGTAATCGGTGGCGCGGCACTTGCGTGTTCATTGCCCGCTATAACCGATCAAGCAGCAACCGCTCAAATCCTAAATTAGAGAAGGGATAGTAGATGAACCCGCGTGCCCTGCGCGTCTCGATCGTCCTCGCGCTCACCCTGATGCTGCTCCCGCCCTTTCCTTTATCGGACGGCAGTGCCGCTGCGGAGCAGCCGGGCGACAAGCCGGCGCGAGCTGCGGAGCCTGAAGCCGTCCCGGACGAAGTAATCGTCGGCTTTCACCCGCGGGTCAACGAAGCCGCGCGAGACGCGGCCATCGCCCGTCGCGGCGGTCGCAGCCTGCGGCGGCTCGATAGCGTGAACGCGCGCCTGGTCCGCGTGCCGCCCGGTCTGGCTCGCGCGGCGGCGATCGCCGAATTCGCGGCGGAGGCCGAGGTGCGCTTCGCCGAGCCGAACTTCATTTACCACCACACGGCGTTGCCCAATGACCCCAGCTTCGCCGGCCTCTGGGGCCTGCGCAATACCGGCCAGACAGTCAAGGGCGTCGCGGGCACCCCCGGCGTCGACATCGGCGCCGCCAGCGCCTGGGACACCACCACCGGCAGCCGTGATGTCGTCGTCGGCGTTGTCGACACCGGCATCGATTACACCCACCCCGACCTGGCGGCGAACATCTGGAGTGCGCCCGCCGGGTGGTCCCTCAACGGTTGCGGTGCGGGCACGCATGGCTACCGTGCCGACAGTGGCGTCACGAACTGCGACCCGCGGGACGATCAGAGCCACGGCACGCACGTCGCCGGGACGATCGGCGCCACGGGCAACAACAGCGGCGGCGTGGTCGGGGTCAACTGGCAGGTTAGCCTGATGGGACTGAAGTTCCTGAGCGCGTCGAACGGCGGCAGCACCGCCGACGCGATCACCGTGCTCGACTACGCGGTGCGGGCCAAGCGAGCGGGCGTGAATCTCCGCGTGCTCAACAACAGCTGGAGCGGGGGGGGCTACTCGCAGGCGCTGCTGGACCAAATCAATGCGGTTGGCGCTGCCGGCATCCTCTTCGTCGCCGCGGCGGGCAATAACGGTGCGAACAACGATGTGAGCCCGAACTACCCGGCGAGCTACAGCGCTCCCAACATCATCGCCGTCGCCGCGACTAACAACCGGGACGGCCGCGCCAGTTTCACCGCGACGGGGGCGACGACCGTCCATCTCGGGGCGCCCGGCGTCGGCATCCTATCGACCGTTCCCGGCGCCGCCTATGCCTCCTACGACGGCACCTCGATGGCGGCCCCGCACGTCGCCGGCGCGGCGGCGCTGGTCCTCGCGGCGCCGGGCCTCGGCGACCTGGCAGTGGCGCCAGTCAAGCAGCGGCTGCTCCAGTGCGGCGATCCGGTCGCCTCGCTCGACGGGGTCACCCTGACCGGCAAGCGCCTCAACGTCGCCCGCGCGATCGCCGGGTGCCCGCTCCCCACCTACACGCTCAGCCTCTCGGCGGGACCCGGGGGCAGCACCGGCGCCTCGCCGCCCGGCCCCTCCTACCCGGCGGGCACGGAGGTCACCCTGACGGCCACCCCGGCCGCGGGCTATGGCTTCAAGGGCTGGACGATCGACGGCGCCCCGCGCAACGGCCCCAACCCCGTGACGATCGGCATGTATCGCGACCTCACCGTCGTCGCCGACTTCGGCCTGCGGCCGGACAACGACAACTTCCCCGGGGAGACGGTTGGGGCGCTGCCGTTCCGCGACACGCCGGACACAGCCCTCGCCACGAGCCAGCCCGGCGAACCGAACGTCCCGTGCAGCTACGGCGGGGCGCCGACCGGCAAGACGGTGTGGTATTCCTTCACACCCACCGCGCCCACGCAGCTCACCATCAGCACCGCCGATAGCGACTACGATACGCAGCTGGCCGTCTACACCGGTACCGGCATCAACGCCCTGACGGCGGTGCCCGGCGCCTGCAACGACGACATCGACCCCAGTGGTGGGATCTACCAGTCGCGGCTGACGTTCAGCGCCGCGGCGGGCACGACCTACCGCGTCCAGGTCGGCGGCTGGAGCAGAGATTCCGGAAACTTGGTCGTCGACTTTGCCGAAGGACTGGAGTACTACCCGCTGCCGAGCCCGGTGCGGCTCCTGGACACGCGGGCGGGGCTGGCCGCCTG
>JAUJNC010000317.1 GCA_030446525.1 Armatimonadaceae bacterium | reverse complement strand
AGCATCACCTCCCCGGCCCAAAAGCGCAGTGAGAAAAAAGCGCCAACCGGGAAGGCTGGGGTATAATCAAGCATGACAGCATCCCGCCGAGCAGAGGCCGCTATGGCAACGAAAGCCCGAGCCACTATCGAAGAGTTGTATCGCGTGCCTGACAACGGGAAAGCCGAATTGGTTCACGGAAGACTCATCCGGATGTCACCCACGGGTGGTGCGCCTGGCCGCGCGGGCGGCGAGATCTACTTCAGCTTGCGCCAGTACGAACGGCACGCCGGCGGTGGTTACGCCTTCCCGGATAACGTCGGCTTTATCGTGAACCTGCCTGACCGCCAGTCGTTCAGTCCCGACGCCGCGTTTTACACTGGACCGAACCCCGGCATGAAGTTCCCGGTCGGAGCGCCTGCTTTCGCCGCGGAAGTTCGTAGCGAAGGCGACTACGGCCCCCAAGCGGAGCAAGAGGTAGCTGGTAAACGCGCCGACTACTTCGCGGCGGGAACGCAGGTGGTCTGGGATGTGGATCTGCTGAGCCGGGACGTGATCCGTGTTTACCGCGCCAATGACCCAAACAGTCCAACCATCTACCGACGCGGCGACACTGCCGAGGCGGAACCGGCTGTGCCAGGGTGGACGATGCTGGTGGATGATCTGTTCCCATAGCCGGGCCGACCAACCACGCACTGCAGGGGACGCGAAAGCAGCCGGTGGCTTGCTTCGCTCGGTGGTCCGCATCTTGCGCCCCGCTGAGTTTTGCCGTTCAGTCTTTCAAGCGGACGGCTTCCGAACTGGTGACAATTGTCAAAGTTCATAAGAGAGAGTAAACTGGACTTTGGCCATTTTTGGGAGTTAGATGGGTGGGCACGAGTATCTCGGTAGAATGGAGGTGACCAAACTTCCTTCCTGACGAGGTAGGCTCATGCCCGCACCATCAGCAGAGATTATACACCTTCTGGTGGCCTTCGCACCCGCAATGACCGCGCCGACTTTCCAGAACGCGCTGGTCCTGATCTATGGCACGATCCTGGCTCCGGGCCGGCGCACCGTGAGCGCGGCACTTCGGGTGCTGGGGCGGGAGCAAGACACCAACTTCAGCAAGTACCACCGCGTCCTTTCCCGCGCGCTGTGGTCGCCGCTGGTCTGCAGCCGGATACTGCTGTCGCTAATCCTGTGGCTGCTGGTGCCCACCGATGCGCCCATCGTCCTGCTGATCGACGAGACGCTGGAGCGGCGGCGGGGAAAGAAGATCAAGTACAAGAGCTGGTTTGGCGACGCGCTGCTCTGCACGGCCCACAAGGTGACGCTGTCTTTGGGCATCCGCTGGTGCTGCGTCTGTGTGCTGGCTCCGGTCCCTTGGAGCACGCGCCCCTGGGCCTTGCCCTTTATGCTCGTGCCGGTCCTTTCGGGCAAGACCTGCCAGAAGCTGGGCAAGCAGCACCGCGGCACGGTAGGCTGGGCGGGCTTGCTGGTCCAGAAGGTGCGAAGGTGGCACCCCGAGCGAGAGATGGTGCTGGTAGGCGACGGCGCTTACTCCCCGGTAGAGTTGATTCATCTCTGCCAGCGGCTCAAGAAGCCGGTGAAGCTGGTGACACGCTTGCGCCTGGATGCCGGCCTCTACGATTTTGCGGGGGAGCCTCCCAAGGGCAGGCGGGGCCCCAAGCCCAAGAAGGGAGCGCCACAGGCGAAGTTGGAGGCGCGCCTCGCAGACCCGGGCACCGTCTGGCAGCGTATCACCCTGGCCTGGTATGGTGGCCAGGAGAAGACGCTGGAAATGGTGACGGGCGTCTGTCTGTGGTATACGCCGGGACAGGACCCGGTTGCGATCCGTTGGGTGCTGGTGCGCTGTCCCGACGACAAGGACTTGGAGCCGGCGGCCTATCTGTGTTCGGCTGTGAGCGTGTGCGCCGCGCAGATCCTTCTGTGGTTTGTCGGCCGGTGCAACATCGAAGTCCCCTTTGAAGAGGTGCGAGCGCCTCTTGGCTTTGAGACACAGCGGCAGTGGTCCACGCGGGCGATTGAGCGCAGTGCGCCGTGTCTGTTCGGGCTGTTTTCCCTGGTGGTGCTGATGGCCAAGGTGCTGCATCCGGAGGCGCTGCCGGTTGCGCAGACGAGCTGGTATCCGAAGGAGGAAGCCACCTTCAGCGATGCGCTGGCGGCGGTGCGCCGGCATTTGTGGGAGCGAATGAATTACGTGGTGTCGCCGCAAGAGGACGAGATGTGTCTAATTGCGCGCCCCCTTGTATGATAACAGTGCTGCCGGTGACGCCGCTGTGCCCCCGAGGCAACAAGCCTGGAAAAAAGGTTGAGCGCCCGGCAGTAGTCTCCTCGCCAGCAAGGCCGGACAGTACGTTAAGCCGCCTGACTTCAGGACGAGCTTGTATTCACAAGGATGGTCAACGGGCGAGGACAGGAGATAGCCACAATGATGACCCCCATGGCATACCTGGGCATCGACATCGCCAAACCCACCTTCGACGCCACCCTGCTGACGGCACAGGGCAAAGCCAAGCACCGTACCTTCTCCAATGAGGAAGCGGGATACCGGGCTCTCACAGACTGGTTGCAGCAGAGCCGCGTCACCGATCCGGCTCAGGTGCATGCCTGCCTGGAGGCGACCGGCCATTACGGCGACGCCCTGGCCCGCTATCTGCACACGGGCGGTTACGTCGTCAGCGTCGTCAACCCGGCCGCTATCCGTGCTTTCGCTCGCACCGAACTCTCCCGCACCAAGACCGACAAAGCCGATGCCGCTCGCATCGCCCGCTACTGCCTATGTCGCGCTTGCGCGACAGGGATGCACCAACCACCCGCCGGGACGCCACCGGCGGAAGAGGTCACCATTCTTCTGGCCCTGGTGCGCCGTCTGGAGACGCTCAAGCAAATGTGCTTGATGGAGCGCCAGCGCCCCCGGGCGGTGCTCCCGCTGCGGTCCGGGCCTCCCTCCAGGCCGTCCTGGAGGTGCTGGAAGAGCAGGTCGCCTCGCTCGAGCGCCAGATCCGCGAGCACATCGGCAACCACCCCGACCTGAAGCGTCGGCGCGACCTGCTCCAGAGCATCCCCGGTGTGGGGGAGGTCTCGGCGGCAACGCTGCTGGCGGAGTTGGGCGACATGGCCCAGTTCCGCTCGGCTCGACAGGTCGCCGCCTTCGTGGGGCGGGCGCCGCGCCTGCTCGTGTCGGGCACCTCAGTGCGGGCGCGCTCCTCATTGTGCAAGATGGGCCGGCCCCGGCTCCGGCGTGCCCTCTACTTCCCGGCCTTGTCTGCTCTACGCTGCAATCCCGCCATCGGAGCTATGGCAGAGCGACTCCGTGCCGCCGGCAAGTCAAAGATGACGGTGGTGGGTGCCGCCATGCGCAAGCTCATCCATATTGTCTTTGGCGTGCTCAAGTCCGGAAAGCCGTTCGATCCGAAAATAGTTCAGCTGAACCCTTGACAGCGAACACAGTACCTTTT